>NZ_JAMYOR010000052.1:0-48561 GCF_040319965.1 Mesorhizobium sp. M0830
CGGTCAATCCGAGCCGACCAAGAGACCGATCCTCCCTCAATCAGATGGCCTTCATATATGAATAACTTTCCCCGGACAGTCCTGCAAGGTGCGGGACCGATCGATTCTCAGCAATCGGTCCTGATTGCGGCCGGCATCACGGCCGCATGACGCTGGCGGAACGTTCGGCGAAAGGCATCGGATGCACAGTCTCCTTCTTCTGCGCCACAGGTGCAAAGCCGAGCTTCTGATAAAGTGGCAGCGCCGCCGGATGATCGAGCGTACAGGTCTGCACCGTCACCCGCTTCGGCCCATACGACCATGCGGCTGCGATCGCGGAGCCCAGGAACCAGCGACCGATGCCTTGCCCGGTGGCATGTTCCATCATGCCGAAATAAGCGAGCTCGACTTCTTCCGGCAGATGCGGCTTGAGATCGAAGAAGCCGGCTGGTGCGCCGTCGAGGTAGAGCACCCTGATGTCGCGATCCTCGCGGTGGATACCGGCGGAAAGCTCGTCATCATCGAGCCTGAGAACATTGACCCAGTGCCATTTGCGCCCCACCCGGTCCATCAGATAGCGATAGAAATGCAGCGGGATGTCCTTGGTCTTCAGCAGCGCAACCTGACGATTATAGGGCACAGGCGGCGTATAGGCCGGAGGCACGTGCATTTCGAGAAACGTCACCGTGACCTCGATGTCTTCCAGCACGCCGTTTTCCATCGTCTTCATTCCTTGCCGGTCACGACGGGCGTGTCCGAAAGCCCACCCCACTCCGTCCATGAGCCGTCGTAAAGCCTGTTGTCGGTATGGCCAAGTGTTTCCAGCGCCAGCGTCACCACCGCCGCCGTAATGCCGGAGCCACATGAGGTGACGACAGGTTTCGACAGATCGATGCCGGCCTCCTCTATCACCTTGCGCAGCCGGTCCTTCGACAACAGCTCGCCATTTTCCGACAGCGCCGAATAGGGCAGATTTCGCGCGCCAGGCATATGACCGGAGCGGATGCCTGCGCGCGGTTCAGGCTCCGCGCCAGTGAAGCGGCCCGCCCCACGGGCGTCGGCGATTTGGCTTTCCCCAGTGTCGACGATCCGCCGCATGTCGGCGAGGCTGGCGACGCGACCGGCGTCGAAATCGGCATGGAACACGCATGGTGCGATCTTCGTCGGTTCGGCCGTCACCGGTCGGCCGGCCGCCTTCCACCCATCGAAGCCGCCGTCCAGAATATAGGTCTGGAAGACGCCCATTACCCGGAACATCCACCATGCCCGAGGCGCGGAGAAGAAACCCGGGCCGTCATAGACGACGATGGTGTCGTCCGCCGAAACGCCCATGGCGCCGACATACTGGGCGAAGTCCTGCGGCGACGGCAACATGTGCGGCAGTGGCGAGTCCGGGTCGGAAACCGCGTCCTGATCCAGGAACCGCGCGCCCGGAATGTGCGCCGCATCGTATTCGCGGCGCGCATCGCGCTTTTGCGCTGGTAGATACCAGGACGCATCGACAATCGTCAGGCCCGGCTCGCCGAGACGTTGTTGCAGCCAGTCCGCATCGACGGTGAAAGGGCTGTCCTCGGCCATCTTTATCCTCCTTGTTTCGCCTCGCGAACGGCTAGCATATCAGTTCGCCGGCATCGGACCGAAGCGGATGCGGAAACGCCTGTTTTCGCGGCCTTTCTTCTCGATCTTGCCGATGTGGATTTCACCGACTTCGCCCGTGCTCTTCACATGGGTGCCGCCGCAGGGCTGGCTGTCCACCGAAGCGTTGTCGCCGATACACACGAGACGGATACTGCCGGTGCCGACCGGCGGCCGGACGTTCTTGGATTTGACCAGGCCAGGATTGGCGGCCAAGTCCTCGTCGCTGATCAACCTGGTGAAGATCGGGTGGTCGGCCCGCACCAGGTCCATCAGGCTCGCTGTCACCTCCTCCTTAGAGAAGCTGGCATCCGGCATGTCGAAGTCGACACGGCTGTCGTCCTCGGAAACCGCGGCACCCGTAATCGGAAACGGACAGACGACCGAGAGCAGATGGCAGGCCGAATGCATGCGCATCAAAAGATGCCGCCGGTCCCAGTCGATCGCCAAACTCACCTTCTCGCCGATCCATGGCCCCGCTTGCTCCGGCGCCGGCACATGGATGATCTCATCCTTGGTCTCGCCCGTAATAGCGGCGGCAATGGCGATGCGGCTGCCGTCGCCGCGCTCGATGTGACCGGTATCGCCCAGTTGGCCGCCCGATGTGGCGTAGAAGATCGAGCGATCCAAAATGATGGCACCACGGTCGTTGACGGCAACGACTGTCGCATCCGCCCTGCGCAGATAGGCGTCGTCGCGAAACAGCGCGTCCGTCCTGTGCGCCATCACGCGACCTTTTCGAACGGCACCGAAATCTTGCTCTTCAGCTCCATCCAGCCCGGCACCGGCAGCTGCTTCTCGCGCAGGAATTCCGGGTTGAACAGCTTCGACTGGTAGCGTGAGCCGTAGTCGCAAAGAATGGTCACGATCGTGTGGCCGGGGCCAAGTTCGCGCGCCAGACGGATCGCGCCGGCAATGTTGATGCCGGTCGAGCCGCCGACGCAGAGGCCTTCTTCCTGGATCAGGTCGAAGACGATCGGCAGCGCATCCTCGTCGGGAATCTGGAAGGAAAAATCCGGCGTGAACCCTTCGAGATTGGCCGTGATGCGCCCCTGCCCGATGCCTTCGGTGATCGAGCTGCCTTCGGACTTCAGCTCGCCGCTGGTATAAAAGGAGTAGAGCGCGGCGCCCAGCGGATCGGCGAGCGCGATCTTTACGTCCTTGCTTTTCGCCCTTAGCCCGAAGGCGACGCCGGCCAGCGTTCCGCCCGAGCCGACCGCCGAGACAAAGCCGTCGACCTTGCCGCCGGTCTGGTTCCAGATTTCTTCGGCCGTGGTGCGGATATGGCCGTCGCGGTTCGCCACATTGTCGAACTGGTTGGCCCAGATGGCGCCATTCGGTTCCGTCCGCGCCATCTGCTCTGCCAAGCGGCCGGACAGCTTCACATAGTTGTTGGGGTTCTTGTACGGCACCGCGGGCACCTCGATCAGCTCGGCGCCGAGCAGTTTGATCGTGTCTTTCTTTTCCTGGCTCTGCGTGTCGGGAATGACGATGACGGTGCGGTAGCCGAGCGCCTTGGCAACCAGCGTCAGTCCGATGCCGGTGTTGCCGGCCGTTCCCTCGACGATAACGCCGCCGGGCTTCAGCAGCCCGCGCTGCTCGGCGTCGCGGATGATGAACAGGCCCGCGCGATCCTTGACCGACTGGCCCGGATTCATGAATTCGGCCTTGCCCAGGATCTCGCAGCCTGTTTGTTCAGAAGCCTTGTTGAGGCGGATCAGAGGCGTGTTGCCGATCGCGTCGATCACAGAACGGAGCATTCAGGATTCCTTGTGTAGGTGCGCCGAGACCCTAGAAACCCGAGGCCTCGGTTTCAAGGCAAGAATGTGTCTGGTCCAGTCGCAATTGCGGTACTGTTGTTGCGTCGACGCTTTCCAAGACCAGCCTCTATCGCCACTGTTCATTTTCCGACCGACGTTGAAAAGCAGCTTTTCATTCGATTTCTTCATCGCTAGAGCAAAGCACCAACAAGTCGACAGGGCGCAGCATGACACTTTACCGGGCCAACCCGAAGCACGGCGTCGCCTGGATCACGGGCGGCAGCAGCGGTATCGGCCGTTCGCTGGCGAGGGATCTTGCTTCCCAGGGTTATGCCGTGGCGGTGACGGCGCTCGACGACGATCCGATCGACACGCTTGTCGTCGAGACGGCGCAGATGCCGGGCAGTGTGACCGCCTTTCCCTGCGACGTCACCGACGAACCGCGCATGGCAAGAACCGTCGCCGCGATCGAGAAGGAACTCGGTCCCATCGTGCTCGCCATCTTCAATGCCGGAAACTACATTTCGACGCCGGGTGAAAATCTTGTCGTCAACGACTTTCGCCGGTCCTTCGAGGTCAACTATTTCGGCATCATCAATGGCCTGGTGCCCGTCATCGAACGCATGCGCGTGCGGGCGCGCGGCCATGTCGTACTGGTCGGCTCCGTCACGTCCTATTTCGGCTGGCCGACAACGGCGGCCTATGGCGGCACCAAGGCGGCAATCAACATCCTGGCCGAATCGCTGAAGTATGATTTCGACAAGATGAACGTCCGCATCCAGGTGTTCAATCCTGGCTTCATCGATACCCCGCTGACCGAGAAGAACATGCTGCCGATGCCGGGACTGATGCCGGTCAGCCGCGCGTCGCGCCGCATGGCGCGGGGCATCAAGTCCGGCGGTTTCGAAGTCACCTTCCCGCGCCGGACAAGCTGGCCCCTGAAACTGCTTAGCGTGTTGCCGAGGCCGCTTTGCAGAGGGTTTATCAGCCTGATGACCAGTTGGAAGGCGCGGCCGCTGCATTACGACCGCAGGCCGCCAATCGAATAGGTAAGCCGTCGAAGTTGGCAAGCACCCGCTTCGGGCGGGTGACAGCCATGGGTTGAGAGATTGTTGCGTGGAGCCAGAGATGGGGCGACGGATCGTGCTTGCTGTGCTGGGCCTTGTCGCCATTCTCGCACTGGCCGTCGTGCTCGGCCCTCGCGTTCCCGTCGACACCACGATCCGCTTTGATCCCTTGGTCATCGGCGACGATCCGCAGGCCTATGTGGCAAGGGTGGAAGCCGCGGTCCCCGGAATCCGCGACGGGCTGGAGAAAGAGATCGTCTGGGCCAATCCGATGGTGCATGCCAGGACGCCGCTGTCGATCGTCTACATCCACGGCTTTTCCGCATCGAAGGGCGAGGTCCGCCCGCTGCCCGACGACGTGGCCGACCAGCTCGACGCCAATCTTTTTTACACGCGCCTTAGCGGTCATGGGCAGGACGGCGCGGCGATGACGCAAGGCAGCATCAATGCCTGGGTCAACGATTATGAGGAGGCGCTCGCCATCGGCCGGGCGATCGGCGACAAGGTGATCGTCATCTCGACCTCGACCGGCGGCTCGCTGGCGACATGGGCGGCAACGCAGCCGGGCGCATCGGACGGGGTTGCCGCGATCGCGTTCATCTCGCCAAACTTCGGCGTGAAAGCGTCCGGCGCCGAGATACTGACCATGCCATGGGGAAAACAGATCGCCAGGCTGGTCGCCGGCAAGGAACACAGCTTTTTGCCGCGCAACGCGCTGCATGAAAAATTCTGGACCACCCGCTACCCGATCGAAGCGACCTTGCCGATGCAGGCGCTGACCGAGCTTGCCTATGGCGCCCCGGTGGAAAAGGCGACCATCCCCGCTTTGTTCATCTTTTCGGATTCGGACAAAGTGGTGCGGCCCGACCGCACCCGCGAGATCGCCGGGCGCTGGGGCGCTCCGTGTGAACTGGTCCCGGTCGATGATACGGGCGACATAGACAATCACGTTATCGCCGGCGACGCGCTTTCGCCATCGACCACGACCTTTCTGGCGCAAAGGATCGCCGTCTGGATCGAGGCGGTGGTGAAGTAAGCTTACGAAAAAGGGCGACCGAAGCATCGCTTCAGCCGCCCTTTCCCGGTCGGTCTCGGCAATCAGCCAGGCTACGCTTGACTGATTAAAACGCGGCCTGGCTTACGCAGCCCGCGCCGCCGGACGCTTGCCGCCGAAGCGGCGCTTGTTGTTGCCTTTAAAGGCCGGCTTGGCGCCTTCCGGCTTGCGCTCGCCGGCGAAGGCCGGCTTGTCGCCGAAGCGCTTTTTGCCAAAACCGTTGCCTTTGTTCTCGCCACCGGGCCGCCTGCCGTCGCGACGACCATTGCGGTCGTTGGCCGGCTCGAATCGTTCGTTCTTTTCAGCCGGATTGCGCAGCGGATCGGGGCTGCCGAGATGGTCGGCAACGATCGGCAGTTTGGTGCGGATGATGCGCTCGACCTGGCGCAGCTTGCTGTTCTCGGAAGGATCGCAAAGCGTAATCGCAATGCCGTCCATGCCGTTGCGGCCGGTACGGCCGATGCGGTGGACATAGCTTTCCGCTTCGTCCGGCAGGTCGAAATTCACGACATGGCTGATGCCGGGCACGTCGATGCCGCGCGCAGCGATGTCGGTCGCCACCAGAATGCGCACCGAACCCTCGCGGAAATCGTTGAGCGCCTTCTGGCGGGCATTCTGCGACTTGTTGCCGTGGATGACGGCGGCCTTGAAGCCGTCGCGCTCGAGGTCCTTCGTCACCCTGTCGGCACCATGCTTGGTGCGCGAAAAGATAATGACGGACTTCATCGCCTCGTCGGCGAGCATCGTCGACAGCACCTGGCGCTTCTGCTTGGTACGGGCAAAGACGACACCTTGCACGATTTCGGCCGCTGCCGTGCTTTGCGGCGCGACTTCGACACGGATCGGGTTTTTCAGCAGGCCCTTCGCCAGTTCGGCGATCTCATTGGGCATGGTCGCCGAGAACAGCACCGTCTGACGGTCGGGCGCGGTCGCCTTGGCGATGCGCTTGACGTCATTGATGAAGCCCATGTCGAGCATGCGGTCGCCTTCGTCGAGCACCAGCCATTTGGTGTCGGCAAGCATGAGGTCGCC
This sequence comes from Mesorhizobium sp. M0830, assembly GCF_040319965.1. Taxonomy (NCBI): domain Bacteria; kingdom Pseudomonadati; phylum Pseudomonadota; class Alphaproteobacteria; order Hyphomicrobiales; family Phyllobacteriaceae; genus Mesorhizobium; species Mesorhizobium sp. M0830. The sequence continues at coordinate 6,528 of NZ_JAMYOR010000052.1, forward strand.
TTCACGCACCAGATCGGTCAACCGGCCGGGCGTTGCGATCAGGATGTCGACGCCGGGCGCAACCTTCTTCACCTGGCTGAAGCGGGAGACGCCGCCCAGCACGAGCGCGGTCGAGACATGCGCGCCCTTGGCGAGGATCTTGATCGTATCCTCGATCTGCACGGCGAGTTCGCGCGTTGGTGCCAGAATCAGCGCACGCGCCGTCTTAGGCCGGCGCTTGGTGCCAAGTGCAATGATCTTCGACAGGATCGGCAGCGCGAAGGCTGCGGTCTTGCCGGAGCCGGTCTGGGCGATGCCGAAAATGTCGCGGCCTTCCATTTGCGGCGGGATCGCCTGCGCCTGGATCGGCTTCGGTTCGGTGAAACCGGCGTTATGGGTGGCCTTGAGCAGCGCGCCCGAAATACCCAGTGCGGCGAAACCGGTAAGTTCCGCAGTGTTGCTACCGGGCAAAGTGTTTTGGTTGGTCAAAATAATCTTCTTTCACGCGGCTTCTGGCCGCAAACATCGATGGCGGCAGGGCGCAACCTGCCGTCGAACAAATTGTCATGGAACGACAAGGCGGCGGACGTTTCCGTCCGCGCGGCTGCGCTGTCGTGCCCGCAGGCATCATGCCACGGGGCTTTTTCGCCACTTTGTGATGTACCGGAAAGAGGGGCCGATATACCGGAAAAGAGGGAAAACAGACGCAACCAGTCTCATTCGTCGAGAAGGCCGGATTGTCCCGGCCCAAGCGCCTATGTCGCCGCATATGGCCCAGTTCGCTGTCAAATGCAAGGGGCGTCATGCTGCAGTGCAACAAAACCCACGGCGTAAGCGGCGCTTGCGCTCGCCTGCAGGCACGATTACCACGAAATGCCGCTGGCCTGGGAGGTAATCGATGAAGGACGTGCTGAAGGAACTCGAGCGCCGGCGCGAGATCGCCCGCATGGGTGGCGGCCAGGCGCGCATCGATGCCCAGCACAAGAAGGGCAAGCTCACCGCGCGCGAACGCATCGAGGTGTTTCTCGACGAAGGCTCGTTCGAGGAATTCGACATGTATGTCGAGCACCGCTCGACCGATTTCGGCATGGAGAAGACCAAGATCGCCGGCGACGGCGTGGTCACTGGCTGGGGCACCGTCAATGGTCGTCCGGTCTACCTCTTCGCCAAGGACTTTACCGTGTTCGGCGGCTCGCTGTCGGAAGCGCATGCCGAGAAGGTCATCAAGGTGCAGGAGATGGCGCTGCGCAACCGTGCGCCGATCATCGGGCTTTATGATGCCGGCGGGGCGCGAATCCAGGAGGGCGTTGCGGCACTCGGTGGTTATGCCGAAATCTTTCAGCGCAACGTGCTCGCCTCCGGCGTCATCCCGCAAATTTCTGTCATCATGGGTCCTTGCGCCGGCGGCGACGTCTATTCGCCTGCCATGACCGACTTCATCTTCATGGTGCGCGACACCTCCTACATGTTCGTCACCGGGCCGGATGTGGTGAAGACCGTGACCAACGAAACGGTGACCGCCGAGAGCCTCGGCGGCGCTTCCGTCCACACGACGAAGTCCTCGATCGCCGACGGCGCCTACGACAATGACATCGAGGCGTTGCTGCAGATGCGCCGGCTGATCGACCTGCTGCCGGCCTCCAACACATCGGAGCTTCCCGAAATAGAATGCTATCAGTCGGTGACCGACCATGATTTGTCGCTCGACCGGCTGATCCCCGACAACACCAACAAGCCCTACGACATCAAGGAACTGATCCTGAAAGTCGCCGATGAAGGCGACTTCTTCGAGATCCAGCAGAATTTCGCGAAAAACATCGTCACCGGTCTCGGGCGCATCGAGGGCCGCACGGTCGGCTTCGTCGCCAACCAGCCGATGGTGCTGGCCGGCGTGCTCGATTCCGATGCCAGCCGCAAGGCCGCGCGCTTCGTGCGCTTCTGCGATTGTTTTTCGATCCCGATCGTCACCTTCGTCGACGTGCCCGGCTTCCTGCCCGGCACGGCGCAAGAGTATGGCGGGCTGATCAAGCATGGCGCCAAGCTTCTCTTCGCCTATGCCGAGGCCACCGTGCCGAAGATCACCGTCATCACCAGAAAAGCCTATGGCGGCGCCTATGACGTGATGGCGTCAAAGCATCTGCGCGGCGACATGAACTATGCCTGGCCGACGGCGCAGATCGCGGTGATGGGTGCACGGGGCGCGGTCGAGATCATCTATCGCAAGGACATCGGCGATGCCGAAAAGATCGCAGCGCATACAAAGACTTACGAGGATCGCTTCCTGTCGCCTTTCGTCGCCGCCGAGCGCGGCTATGTCGACGAGGTGATCATGCCGCACTCGACCCGCCGCCGCATCGCACGGGCGCTGCGCATGCTGCGCAACAAGGACATGCAGAACCCCTGGAAGAAGCACGACAACATTCCGCTGTGAGTAACTACCGCGCTTCGAAGAGTTCGCGCAGCACCGGCACCAGCGCTAGCGGCAGATCCTCGGCGATCAGACCGGGTCCGAAACGGCTGCCGGCTTCGGCATGCAGCCACACCGCAGCGCAAGTCCCCTCGAAGGGCGGCATGGCTTGCGCCAGGAGACCGGCAATGATGCCGGACAACACGTCGCCTGACCCGGCAGTGGCCAGCCATGGAGCGCCGTTGGAATTGATCGCTGCCCTGCCATCGGGAGCAGCAATCACCGTGTCAGCGCCCTTGTAGACGATGACGGCATTGGCCCGTGCTGCGGCCGCTCGCGCCTTGGCCAGTTTCGACAGGGTCATGACGCCGGCGATGTCAGGAAACAATCGGCCGAATTCACCCTCATGCGGCGTTATCACCAATGCCGGCGCGTTCGGCTGACGGGCGACTTCGAACAGTGCCTGGGGCTGGTGAGCCAGCGACGTGATGGCGTCGGCATCCAGGACGATCGCATCTGCGTGGCTTGCGGTCGCCGATGCGCGCGCACCATCCGCCAAAGCCTTGATCAGTTGCAGGGCAAAATCGCCGACCTTGGGTTTTGGGCCGAGCCCCGGTCCGAACACCAGTGCTTCGGGATGGCGCGCCATCAGGAATTCCTGCACCTCTCCGAGCGAGCCCGCTTGCCGCAGCATGATGGAGGTCAGGTGTGTCGCATTGACCTGCATGGCATTGGCTGGCGACAGCACGGTGACCGCCCCTGCCCCGCTTCTCGCCGCGGCGAGCGCCGACAGCCGCGCGGCGCCCGTGGCGCTGGGGCCACCGGAAAAGACGCCGACATGGCCGCGCTTGTATTTGTGCGCGTCGACCGCCGGCACGGGAAATTCCTGCAACCACAGGTTTGGCACATTCTCGAAAGTCGAGACAGCGAGTTGGGCGATGATGTCGTCGCCGATGCCGATATCGGCAAGCACGATTTCACCGCATTGTCCGCGTCCTGGGAGCAGCAGGTGGCCAGGCTTTTTCCGCGCGAAGGTGACTGTGATCTCGGCGCGAAACGCCCTGCCCAATATTTCGCCGCCGGCTCCCGAGACGCCAGACGGCAGGTCGACCGCGATCACAGGCAAGCCCAAGGCGGTAGCGGTATCTATGGCCTTGGCGGCATCGCCAGACAGCGACTTGGACAGCCCTGCGCCATAGAGCGCGTCGACCACGATCGAGCCGGTCTCGGCATCAAATCCAGACAGCGGCCGCGGCTTGATCGGGCATTGCGCAGCGGCGAGCTCCGCATCGCTTTCCGGTCTTGGTGCTCCGGATGCCCAGATTGTGGTGCGCACACCGCTGTCGGCCAGGATGCGCGCGACGACGTAGCCATCACCGCCATTGTTGCCTGGGCCGCACAGCACATGGACATGCGTCGCCGAGGGATAGCGCTTGAGAACCTCGGCCGCGACCGCCTGGCCGGCTCTGCGCATCAGGCCGATACCGTCGGCGGGACCAGCGGCAACCGTAAGCCGATCTGCCTCGTTCATTTCTGAAGGAACAAGAAGTTCGTTGCTCATGGATTGCCGATCCGCATTCGATCAAGCATTGTCCAATTTTCGATCCGAAGCAAACAAGGGGGAGTTGCCGAGATCTGCGGCCACATTGTTGGCACGAAGGCACAGGATTGCCTGAAGGATAGGCGATATGCCTAGTTTTTGGGCAGATGCAGTTGGCGTTGCCGTGTAGTCTCCGGCAGCCCGTGCCGCTTCCGGTACAGGGAATGACGTGAATTTGTATCCAGGTGCGGTGCGACTTTGAAATCGTGTGATACTGCTTCGAATCCGTCCAATTGGCACAGTTCGTGCTAGATCGAAGCGCAAGCGGGGGGTTCACAACCCGTTTTTTTTGGCAGTGGAGGCCACTTTTTACATGAAAAAGATCGAAGCGATCATCAAGCCATTCAAGCTGGACGAAGTGAAGGAAGCGCTTCAGGAGGCCGGACTGCAGGGCATTACTGTTACCGAGGCAAAGGGCTTCGGTCGTCAGAAGGGTCATACCGAGCTCTACCGCGGCGCCGAATATGTCGTCGATTTCCTGCCCAAGGTGAAAATCGAGGTGGTGCTTGGCGACGATGCGGTCGAAGGCGCGATCGAGGCCATCCGCAAGGCCGCCCAGACCGGCCGTATTGGCGACGGCAAAATCTTCGTTTCCAATATCGAGGAAGTCGTGCGAATCCGTACCGGCGAAACAGGCATGGACGCGGTCTGACCCGACCCGGCATTCTCCTAACGTCATCATAAAAAAACGTCATCACACAGGGATACATGACATGACGACAGCCAAAGACATCATGAAGCAGATCAAGGACAACGACGTAAAATTCGTCGACCTGCGCTTCACAGACCCGAAGGGCAAGCTGCAACACGTGACGATGGATGTCATCGAGGTCGAGGAAGACATGTTCGCCGATGGCGTCATGTTCGACGGATCGTCGATTGCCGGCTGGAAGGCCATCAACGAGTCCGACATGGTGCTGATGCCTGATCCGGACACCGTCCACATGGACCCGTTCTTCGCCCAGTCGACCATGGTCATCCTGTGTGACATCCTCGATCCGGTTTCGGGTGAATCCTACAACCGCGATCCGCGCGGTACGGCCAAGAAGGCCGAGGCCTACATGAAATCGGAAGGCATCGGCGACACCATTTATGTCGGCCCGGAAGCCGAGTTCTTCGTGTTCGACGACGTGAAGTACAAGGCCGACCCGTACAACACCGGTTTCAAGCTCGACTCGACCGAACTGCCGTCGAATGACGACACGGACTACGAGACCGGCAATCTCGGCCACCGTCCGCGCATTAAGGGCGGTTATTTCCCGGTGCCGCCGATCGACAGTGCGCAGGACATGCGCTCGGAAATGCTGACCGTGCTGGCCGAGATGGGCGTGCGCGTCGAAAAGCATCACCATGAGGTGGCGGCTGCGCAACACGAACTCGGCATCAAGTTCGACACGCTGGTCCGCAACGCCGACAAGATGCTGATCTACAAATATGTCGTGCACCAGGTCGCCAACGCCTATGGCAAGACGGCCACCTTCATGCCGAAGCCGATCTTCGGCGACAACGGCTCGGGCATGCACGTCCACCAGTCGATCTGGAAGGGCGGCAAGCCGACCTTCGCCGGCAACGAATATGCCGGCCTTTCGGAGAGCTGCCTGTTCTACATCGGCGGCATCATCAAGCACGCCAAGGCGATCAACGCCTTCACCAACCCGCTGACCAACTCCTACAAGCGCCTGGTTCCGGGTTATGAAGCGCCTGTGCTGCTCGCCTATTCGGCGCGCAATCGCTCGGCCTCCTGCCGCATCCCGTTCGGCTCGTCGCCCAAGTCCAAGCGTGTCGAGGTCCGTTTCCCCGATCCAGGCGCGAACCCCTACCTCGCTTTCGCCGCCATGCTGATGGCCGGTCTCGATGGCATCAAGAACAAGATCCATCCCGGCCAGCCGATGGACAAGGACCTTTACGACCTGCCACCGAAGGAGCTGAAGAAGATCCCGACCGTCTGCGGCTCGCTGCGTGAAGCCCTGCAGAGCCTCGACAAGGACCGCGGCTTCCTGAAAGCCGGCGGCGTCTTCGACGACGACCAGATCGACAGCTACATCGAGCTGAAGATGGCCGAGGTGATGCGCTTCGAAATGACCCCGCATCCGGTCGAGTACGACATGTACTACTCCGTCTGAGATTGACTCTCAGACTAAAGGTTCAGCGTAATATTCAAGCCCTTGAAAGATTTTCCTCTTTCAAGGGCTCTTTGCTGCACTCCGATAGCCGTGCCTGCCGTCGGCCCGCTCTCGCTGGCGCCCGCTGCAGATGGGCAACGCTTTTGCGTTTTGTTTTTGACGATCGTGTGTATGCCTAGTCCGCTGGCGCTGGGTCAATCGGCAAGCACGGCACGTCAATCCGGTGACGCCGTCTCGGGACAGCAAGATCTGGTGGGTGACAAGCGGATCACTGTTCGAGCGCGAACATGGAGCCAGGAGCGAGCGGCGCACTGTCTCAGGCTACAGTGACCGCTCGTCCGGCGCCCCCCGCCAATGCCGCCGTTCAAGAAAACCCCGCCCGTCCGAACAGCATTGCGTGACGTAACCCCAAGACCTGCGAATTCGCATGCTGCGCTGCAACCTGTCAACGCCGCCAAATGGGCCGTGGACAGTCGATTTCGCAACGTGAACAGGTGCTTATGGGAGGGTCTTTGCCACAAATAAGTGCTGGAAAGCGCTGTTTTCCGGGCTTTTTTGACAGGTGATCGCCGGAATCGGACAGGTCGGCAACCGGGACGTCGGCAGGATTGCGACCACCCGAATTGCCTGACTTTTTCTGGGTATGTTCCGGCCGGGATGCGATCTGCCGGTTATCGGGAAAAGAACCCGGGTCCCTGGCCGGGCTCTTGCGAGCGGGCCGGACGCTGAATTCTGGATGGCCGCAGTAAGCCGCCGCCCGGACGGCAAACCTGAGGGCAAGCAATACTGCGCGACTCAGCCGGCCGGCATAACGATCCGTCCCAGAGGAATGCGTTCAAGCAGCCCACCTTGGTTGGAATAGACCAGGACTATGCCAGACAATGGTGTTTCAATTTCTGTGGCGATGTGGCGACAGCTCTTGAGGCATTTCGATAGAGCAAGGAACGCGCCAATCTTGCATCACACAAAAGAACCCCAGCTTTCGCCGGGGTTCTTGCTTGGGAAGACCGTAGGATGGGCCTGAGACGGTCACGGCAGGTTTCCGCCGTGACGAAGGCTTATGCCGCGGCTGAAACCTGGGCGCTTGCCGGTACCGAGGCGATTGTCTTCAGGATCTGCGAGGCGATCTGGTAGGGGTCGCCCTGGGAGTTCGGGCGGCGGTCTTCCAGATAGCCCTTGTAGTCGTTGTTGATGAAGGAATGCGGCACGCGGATCGAAGCGCCGCGGTCGGCGATGCCGTAGCTGAACCTGTTCCACGGCGCGGTCTCGTGCTTGCCGGTCAAACGCTTGTCGTTGTCCGGGCCGTAGACGGCGATGTGATCCATCAGGTTCTTGTCGAAGGCGGCCATCAGCGCTTCAAAATAGGCCTTGCCGCCTACTTCGCGCATATAGGCGGTCGAGAAGTTGGCGTGCATGCCCGAGCCATTCCAGTCGGTGTCGCCGAGCGGCTTGCAGTGGTATTCGATGTCGATGCCGTATTTCTCGGTCAGGCGCTGCATCAAATAGCGAGCCATCCACATCTGGTCGGCGGCTTTCTTGGAGCCCTTGCCGAAAATCTGGAATTCCCACTGGCCCTTGGCCACTTCGGCGTTGATGCCTTCATGGTTGATGCCGGCGGCGAGGCAGAGATCGAGATGTTCCTCGACGATCTGGCGCGCGACGGAGCCGACATTGGAATAACCGACGCCGGTGTAGTACGGGCCCTGCGGTGCGGGATAGCCGCTCTCGGGAAAGCCGAGCGGGCGGCCATCCTTATAGAAGAAATACTCCTGCTCGAAGCCGAACCAGGCGCCCTCGTCGTCGAGGATGGTGGCGCGCTTGTTGGAAGCGTGCGGCGTGACGCCATCGGGCATCATGACTTCGCACATAACCAGCACGCCGTTGGTGCGGGCGGGGTCCGGATAGACGGCGACCGGCTTCAGCACACAGTCGGAGCTGTGCCCCTCGGCCTGCTGGGTCGACGAACCATCAAAGCCCCATAGCGGCAGCTGCTCGAGCGTCGGGAATTCGGCAAATTCCTTGATCTGCGTTTTGCCGCGAAGGTTGGGAACCGGCGTGTATCCATCGAGCCAAATGTACTCGAGCTTGTATTTCGTCATTCTAGCCTCTCGTTGCTTAATCACCGAACCTGGATGACGCAGGCGCGCCGAGCCATCCAGCAGCCCAGCTGCCAAGTCGATAAAATGCAATTCGTGTGCCATTTCCGCTGCGCTGGGTGCGTCAAAAATGCCAGTCCACACCTGCGATGCAACCAAGCCGCCTAAGCAATGCGCCAAGATCGACCAAAGACGAAATCTGCATAAATAACAAGCAACTACTGATCTTTCCTTAGGCATCTTGCCTAAATGGTTCGCAGGACTTACTTTAATGCAAAGATGAATCGACAAGGGTCCGCAGAAGGAAGGAGACAGCCAATGGAGATCACGTCAGCCCGTCCGTCGGCAAAAATCCTGATGTTCCCGGTGGCATCGCGCATGACTGCCTCAAATTTAGGCGTAAGGGCTAAGTTCGCGGCAGAGCTTGCCTCTTTGCGCGATCATCCGCTCGACCATGGCGAGGCCTGGTATCACGAGGCTGCCATCGCGGAAGCCGAACCGCCACGCAAGAGCTAGACGTCTCCAGGCCATACAACAGAAAAACCCGGCGCGATTGCTCGCGCCGGGTTTTTCTTTAGCCGCTTCAGCCCGCCTACTCCTTGGCGTGCAGATCGGTGCCGAGCGTATCCTTCACGAAGATCATGCCGATGACCAGCGACATCGCCGCGATCACCACCGGATACCAGAGGCCATAATATATGTCGCCCTTGTAAGCGCTCAGCGCGAACACCGTTGCCGGCAGCAGGCCCCCGAACCAGCCATTGCCGATGTGGTAGGGCAGCGACATACCGGTGTAGCGAATGCGAGTCGGGAACATCTCGACCAGGATCGCCGCGATCGGCCCGTAGACCATGGTCACGAACAGGACCAGGATGAACAGGATACCGATGGTCATTGGCCAGTTCACTGCCGCCGGGTCGGCAAACATAGCGAAGGCGCCGCCAGCCGGGATATTGTAGACGGTGACTTCAGGCGCGCCCGCTGCTTCATCGGTGGTCAGCAACTTGTCCTTCACCGCCTGGTCGACTGGCACAGTAGCCTTTTCACCGGCGCGGATCGCGGCAGCGTCCAGCTTCAGTTCCGGGTTGGCGGCGACAAACGCGTCGAGCTTCTGGTCCGCAACTTTGATCGCCGCGCGCTTCAGTGGATAGCCTCCGTCTTTCAGAGCCATGTTGACCGCTTTCACGAAGGCCGCGTCCTTGGCCTTGGCCTGATCGCCAGCGGCGACGGCGTCATAAGAGTCGACTGTCTCGTTGCCGATCTTGACCGATGCGGCTGTTCCGGCCGCAGCCGTCGACACCACGTCATAAGGAACCGAGTTCTTGGTCAGGAACGACGTTGCGATGTCACAGGACGTCGTGAACTTCGCCGTGCCGACCGGATTGAACTGGAACCTGCAGTCGCCGGGTGCAGCCGTCACCGTCGCGCGCGTGTTCTGCTGCGCCGTGGCAAGCGCCGGATTGGCAGCCCAGGTCAGCGCCTTGAACAGCGGGAAGGTACAGACGATAGCCAGAGCAAGACCCGCCATGATGATCGGCTTGCGGCCGATCTTGTCGGAGAGCCAGCCGAAGACGACGAAGAAGATCGAACCGACCGCCAGTGCGATGGCGATCATGATGTTGACCGACTGCGCGTCAACCTTGAGCACGTTGGTCAGGAAGAACAGCGCATAGAACTGGCCGTTGTACCAGACCACAGCCTGACCGGCGGTGAGGCCGAGCAGCGCCAGCAGGGCAATCCTGGCATTCTTCCATTGGCCAAAGGCTTCCGTGAGCGGCGCCTTGGAGCCCTTTCCCTCATCCTTCATGCGCTGGAAGGTCGGCGATTCGGAGAGCGAAAGCCGGATCCAGATCGAGATGCCGAGCAGCAGGAAGGAGACGATGAACGGAATACGCCAGCCCCAGGCGGCATAGCTTTCCTTGCTCAATGAAGCCTGTACGATCAGGATCACAATTAGCGACAGGAACAGGCCGAGCGTCGCCGTCGTCTGGATCCAGGAAGTGTAGTAGCCTCGCCGATTGTCCGGGGCGTGCTCGGCGACGTAAGTGGCCGCGCCGCCATATTCGCCGCCCAGCGCCAGGCCCTGCAGCATGCGCAGGATGATCAGGATCATCGGGGCGGCGATACCCAAGGTCGCATAACCAGGCAGCAGACCGACCAGGAAGGTCGACAGGCCCATAATCGTCATGGTGACAAGGAACGTATATTTACGGCCTACAAGGTCGCCGATGCGGCCGAACAGCAGTGCGCCGAACGGGCGCACCAGGAAGCCGGCCGCGAAAGCCAGCAGCGCGAAGATATTGCGCGTCGCTTCCGGAATGGTCGGACTGAAAAACGTCGAGCCGATGAACACTGCGAGCGAGCCGTAGAGATAGAAATCGTACCATTCGAAAACGGTGCCGAGCGAGGAAGCGAAGATGACCTTCTTCTCTTCCCGCGTCATGCCGCGGCTCGTTCCGCCGGCGGTCGATGCCATTGCCATTGTGTTTTCCTCCCGTGAGACCCGTTGACCTCGAAGCTGCGCGGCAACATCCGTGTTCTCCTCCGAACGCGGACTCAGGGCAGCCATCAACGGGAAAAATGACAGAAAGCGCTGGCCAAAGGCAGCGCGTCTTTGGGATTATGACTTTGGTATTAGGTGCGCTGCGGGATGAATCCGAGCGAGCGGTGGAACCCGTCAGCCCCTGAGCGCCTCGAGCAGACCGGTGGCTGCCAACATGTCGCGCTTGCGGGCCGAGCGGCGCGCGACGGCCTCCGCATCCTGCCCCCAATGCTCGATCTGCCAGTCCTCGTCGACATGCCCGGCAGCCCAGGCGCCGTCGGCGTCGAGTTCGCCGAAATCGACGGCCAGCGCCAGCAGCGCCGAGCCGGTCAGCGACGTCATCACATGGATGGCGGCGAGCCGCAGCGGATCGGTGCGCCGGGCAAGATGGCTGCCCAGCACGGCGATGGCTTCGCGCGGCTGCTCGACATGGATGATTCCTTCGGCGAGGTTGAACCTTGCCCCGAGCGTCTCCCTCGCCCAATCCAGAACCGGATCCCAATGTTGGTTCTGCCGCTCCACCAGCCCCTGCGGCGCGTCGGCGCGATAGCAAAGCAGATCGGACGAGGCAAAGCGCAGGATGTCCTCCAGCACCGCCTGTGGATCGCTGGCAACGCCGTCGATGGCGGTGTTGACGAGGCGCATCACCGGCATGGTCACCGGATCGATGGTCTCGCCCTGGGCGGCGAACTCGTTGGCGACGAGCGCAGCCGCCGCCTCGGTCGGCAGCGCCAGGAGCGCCTTGCCCGGCGTGCGCACCGGCTTGCCGTCGAGATGCACGGCAAAGCCGTCTTCCACCGGCGCGACCGAGACGGTCTTGTAGAAGCGCTTCGGCAGATGCGTCTTCATCTGGATCTGGGCGCGGCGCACCGGATCGGGGTCGGAAAGATGCTTGCCCGCTTCGAGGTCGTTGAGGATATCACGCATAGAGGTCTCTCACACCGGTACGATCTTGCGCGCAGGCCGGTTGACGATGATCAGGCCGGCGGCAATCAGGCCAAGTGCCAGGAAAATGCGCATGGTCAGCGGCTCATTCAAGAACACGGCGCCGCACAAAACGCCGAAAACCGGCGACAGGACGGTAAAACTGGACAGGCCAGATGCCGGATAGCGCCGCAGCAGCCAGAACCACAGCACATAGGTGAAGGCGACGATGTAGACCGCCTGGAAAAGCAGCGCCAAAGTCGGCAGTACGGTCGGATCGCGAACGGGCGGACCGGCGAGAGGCAGCACCAATATGCCGACAATTGCAGCACCGGCGAGCTGGTAGAGCAGAAGCTTTTCGGCAGTCGCCTCGACCAGCCTCGACCGCTTGATGAGGATGTTGGTCAGGGCCCAGAAAAATCCGGAGCCGAGGCTCAGGAGATCGCCGAACAGCATGTCTCCGCCACCGCCAAGCTTGTCGGAAAACACTGCGGCAAGGCCGGCAAAGGCCAGCAACAGACCGAGGAATTTCCTCAAGGTGATCTGTTCGCCAAGCAGGAAATGGCCGCCGAGCAGCATCCAGAACGGCATTGTGTTGACCAGCAGCGTGTTGCGGGCGACGGTCGTGTGCTCCAGGCCGACATAGAGGCAGAGGAACTCGATGCCGAACAGCACGCCCACGGCGATGCCGGCGCGCAATGTCCCGTCGCGCGTGAAAAGCGCTATGCCGCGCCACCGGCACCAGAGGAAGACGCAGAAGCCGCCGACGATCGAGCGCGCGATCGACAGGAAGACCGGGTCGTAACCGGCATAGGAAATCTTGGCGGCGACGTAGTTCAGTCCCCAGGAAAAAGTCAGGCCGACCATGATGGCGGCGGCGGCCATGTCGACCGTATCGCGGCGATCAAGCGTATCGGTGGCGAGCGCGTCGGTGGCCCCGCTCACGATCAGTCCTCAGCGCTGGCGTCGTCGAAGCCGATCAGGTTCCAGCTCTGGCGCATGTGCGGCGGCATCGGCGCGGTGACATCGATGACGCCCTTGTCCGGATGCGGAATGATGATGCGGCGCGCATGCAGGTGCAGGCGGTTTTGAATGCCGCCCGGAAAATCCCAATTGGTGTCGGCCTCGAAATATTTCGGATCGCCCAGGATCGGGCAGCCGATATAAGCGGCATGGACACGAAGCTGGTGGGTCCGGCCCGTATAGGGCTCCATCTCCAGCCAGGTCATCGTCTGCGCTGCCTGCTCGATGATGCGATAGTAGGACACTGCGTGGTCGGCGCCCTTTTCGCCGTGCGCGGCGACGCGGACGCGGTCACCATCCGGCGTCGGCTCCTTGATCAGCCAGGTCGAGATCTTGTCCTCGCGCTTGGGCGGCACGCCCTTGACCAGCGCCCAATACGTCTTCTTGGTCTCGCGGGCGCGAAACGCTTCAGCGAGCTTCATGGCGGCAAGGCGCGTTCGGGCGACGACCAGCACACCCGAGGTGTCACGGTCGAGCCTGTGCACCAGGCGCGGCTTCTCGCCCTTCTGGTTGCGCCAGGCTTCCAGCATGTCGTCGACATTGCGGGTGACGCCGGAGCCACCCTGCACCGCAAGGCCTGCCGGCTTGTTGAAGACGAAGACCTTGGGGTCCTCGTGGATCAGCATCTTGGCGAGAACATCGGCATCGCCCTGGTTGCGGATCGAATGGCCGGTCAGCGCGCTCTCGCCCTTCTTGTCGACTTCGAGTGGCGGGACACGCACCATCTGGCCGGGCTCGACACGCGTGTCGGCCTTGACCCGGCCGCCATCGACGCGAATCTGGCCGGAGCGAAGCAGCTTTTGCAGATGGCCGAAACCAAGGCCCGGGAAATGGGTCTTGAACCAGCGATCGAGCCGCATGCCCGCCTCGCCGGTCTCCACCGTGATCTGTTCAACGCCTGCCATATTCTTCTTCGCTTATCCGTTTCCCGGCAGGGCTCGGCCCTGCTCTCGGCGCGGCAATAGCATTATGAAACGGTTCTTGCGAGCCAAAGTCCCAGAAACAGGGCGATAATGGCGCCAATGACGCTGGCAAGCGCATATCCGAACGCCGGCAGTGTCGCTCCCCGCTCCCACAGCGTCGCGAAATCGAGCGAAAAGGCTGAGAAAGTGGTGAAGCCGCCGAGCATGCCGGTGGCAACGAACAGCCTAAGTTCGTTCGATCCGCCGCGACGCGCCAGGATGGCGATGAACAGGCCCATGGCGAAGGAGCCGACGATGTTGATGGCCATCGTGCCCCAGGGATAGTTGGGCCCGACAAGGCGCAGCGCCCCCGTGCTGGTAAGATGACGAATGCCGGCACCGATGCCGCCACCGACCACAACGAGAAGCAGATTCAACATGACCGTTTTACTGCCCCTACAGAGGCAGCCTGGTCAATCCCTGCGTTGGGCAGAACTGCGCAGACCAGTCGAACTGGTCACCACTCAGGTGTTATCCAGCTTGGATATTTCTTCCTGAAGTCGGTGTAGAGGGCGTCCACTTCAGCTTTGCTGACCGGGCGCGTCTGTTCGTAGAGATAACCGGTAACGCCACCGGACAACTTGTATTCCGCGAGGCGTCTGTAGGCGGTACCGATGCCTTTCCCGTCGAGAATATGCTGGTTGGAAAGCGTAACGCAGAGCTGCGCGCCCGATTGCAAATGGGTAACGGGCGGGTCGGTTACGACAGCATATCTTGACTTCAATGTGTCAGGTGCGAATCCATCGCGACTGTCCACTTGGCAAGGCCATTCAATGTGAGGGTATAGGCTTCTTTTCAGGGCGAACAACAGCCAGCTGTTCATGACAGAGCCTGAAGCAAATACCGCAAAACGGTCCTCAGGACGCATTTCCCTGGTAAGGTCATCAGTAAGGCGTTTGTATTCAGACATACTGTCAAGATGAAGAGGGAGAATACCTTGGCTGGCATAAACATAATTGATCGGCGACAGCAACTGGCGGCCGATCGGGAAAAAGGTGCCCGAAAAAGCAAGTCCGGCGACAACGACTATGATGGCGGCCGACAATCGCGATCTCAGCGCCGGCATCGAAACGATCGCAACGATTGCCTGGGCGTATGCGGGAAAGAGCCAAAGAAACATTGGCATCGAATGATGAAGGTCCGGATCTTGTGTCCGAGTGAATAGAAAAAAGGTGGTTATCGAAGCGACGGCACAGAATAAAGAAAAGCGATTGCGACGTAAAAAAGAGATGTAAAGGCCAAATATTATCAACAGCCAGTTCACATAGCTGAGCCGGGATACCACCTGATCGAGCTGGGATGCCAAGGTCGTCTTGTATCCGCTGTAGATATCACCATAGTTGGTCCACAGAATCCTGAGGATCAGAGGTTGCTGGAAGGCCAGTGCGGCTCCGGCGACGACGAGAAGCGCGCACACGCCGCCTAACGCGGCTTTCAGGAGCACCGGAAAGTCCCGGTCTTTTGCCGCCTGAAACAAACAGAAAAAGGCCGCCGAAATTCCAGCGCCTATACCGGCATAGGCATACCAGCGGCGCAGCATGAACGCCAACCACAGGTACCCACCGACACGTATTCCGCTGATCACCGGTTCACGGGTCAGAAACTTCGATTTCCAGAGAAAATAGGTCGCTGCAGAAAGCGCCAGGCAACCGCCGATATCCGGCCATCCGCGAAGCGTTGCCGCCCAGAACGGCGTGTAAAGAAAGGCCGCAATCCATACCGCAGGCCAGCCCCAGGATGGAGACGTCTCGGAGACCGCCTCCATGTAGCTCATTCTGCCCATGAAAAGAGCGGTCGGGACCAGGTAGACCGCGACCACTCCGGCGACATATGAAAGCCTCGATCCGCCAAATAGTAAGTAAAACGGCATCAGGGGCGCCAAAATTGCCGTGCTGTAATCGTCCGTGGCGATAGAGCCCCTCAGCAAGCGCAGCCACCGAACAGGATCTTCGACCAACAACACACCCTGCTGGTTGAATATCTCGAAATAGGCAGCGAAATCCCAATAATATATTGGCTCTTCAAGCGCTACATATATGGCTACAAATGCAACACCAAGCAAGATCGTACATAGGTAGGTCCTTATGCAGAATCCGAAAGTCTCGTTCTTCGTCACTTGGGGCCGCCAAAGAAAACAAGTGCAGGATTGTCGAGGTCAAACCGGGACTCCTACCGATACAGACGGGAACGGAGCCCACGCGATTCGGAACAATATTCATCAAGTTGAGGGGGGATGTACACTTGAACCGGCGGCCGCCGCAAGCGCAAATAATAGCAAAACTTACGATCACACTAAAGTAGCAATCGATTATATTATAAATGTGCCTAAATGCCGCCAGCGAAGCCAGCAGCATTTAGAGTCCCCGATAGGGGATCAGGAACCCCACGCCTTTAGGAGGCTGGGATCGCGGCGCTTGCCGTGTAGACTGGCTGGATGGAAGCGTACAAGCGTGGCAGCCACACGGTTTGGGACTGCAAGTATCACCTGGTTTGGGTGACGAAGTGCCGTTACGCGGTGCTTGGCGGCGACGTTGGAAACCGGTGCCGGGAGTTGCTGCGCGAGACGGCGCGCGCGCACGAGATGATTGTGCATGCCGGCTCGATCAACCGCGACCATGTGCATATGCTGGTGTCGATCCCGCTGCGGCTGTCGGTGTCGCGCGCGGTGCAGCACCTGAAGGGGCGCAGCTCGCACAAGCTGCTGAGCGAGTTCGCAATACTGCGCAAGCGCTACTGGGGCCAGCACCTGTGGGCGAGAGGCTATTGGGTGGTGAGCAGCGGGAATGTGACCGACGAGATGTGGGCCGAATACATCATGAACCAGGAGCCGCCCGAGCCCGACGACAACTTCAACGTGACGTGAGTTCGCGCCCTGTCCGCCGAACGGCGGACCGATCCGGCTTTAAGCCGTAACTTGAAGCCACCGCCTTTAGGCGGTGGAGTATTCACAAATTTAAGCTCAGGTCGTCTCTGCCTTCTTTGGCTTGGTCGAGCCGATCATCTTCCAGTTCTTGTAGAACATCGAATTGATGCGCTCGACGCTCACCGAGACGATGGCGAGCATGGCCGCGATCAGGCCGGGAACAGGGGACGGACGGATGATGTCCATGAACACGCAGTAGCGGCGGCCGTCATATTCGTTGACCGAGCGGTGCAGCAGGGTGTCGTCGAAAATGAACAGCGGGTTGTCGTACCAGTAGTTCTTGACGTTGCCGCACTCGACGAAGATCTCCGATTTCACCGGGACCAGATTGTAGAGGATGCGCAGGCTGAGCCGCAGCGGCCCGAAGTGCCAGGAGGTCGATTCGCGCTTGCTGAAGACGGAAACGGCGATGGTCTTGATGTATTTGAAATCCTTGTTGAACTCGGCGACGTTGTCGATTTTGTGCTTGCCGTACCACTGGTAGACATACATGCCGCGCCGGCCGGCGCCGAAATTGGCGTCGATGTCGGCGATGATCTCGTCCTTGCGCGCCTTGAAGATGTCCAGGACCTCATTGACCTCGCGCTGATAGTCAGCGGGAAACTGTTCCAGTTTCCACACGCCGGGGTTTCTGTAGCAGAGCAAATCGACCAGCAGGTTGAACGGCGACAGCAGCCAGGTGAACAGGCCGTTGCCGAGGAAGTAACCGCTGAACAGCGATAGGTCCTTGCGATCGTTGCGCAGCACGTCGATCAGGCCGCAAACGATGAAGATCGTCGTCAGGATGGGAATGAAATAGAAGCCAAGGGCGAGAAGCGGGATGGCAATGGCGAATTTGCGAAGGGTTTTGCGAAGGGTTTTTGTCATTTTTCCACGCGCGACGCGCGATCCTGTTGCGAATGAGGTGCCCAAATCACGGCAACGACCACCGCCCGGTCGTGCGCCTTGATAAGGTTTTTTGGGTTACCACACAACGGCCCCTGCTATCGCGGCCGGCTGGCTGCCTGGTGAAGCCCACCAGTTTCGGTCAATGCACCACCGGCAGGCCAAGCTCGTGCCATTTCCCCGGGGACCAGATTGCGTCGGGCACGATCCGCTCCGGCTGATTATCCGCCCGCCAGCGGCGTAGCTGGTCCATGGCCGCTTCGGCAACGGCATCAAGCCAGCGTCGCGGCGAGAACGACCGCCGCGCCGCGGAAACGCCCCATGGCGAGACCTCGTTTCGACGCGTGACGAGACCGGGCACGCAAGCCTGCTATCCCCGCTCCTTGCGCAGCTTCGCCCAATAATCGAGCCGCTTCCTGATGTCGCGCTCGAAGCCGCGCTCGGGCGGATCATAAAAGGTCTGGCGGCCCATCTTCTCCGGAAAATAGTCCTGGCCCGAAAAGGCGTCCGGCTCGTCATGATCATACCGGTAGCCGGCACCGTAGTCCTCCTCCTTCATCAGCTTCGTCGGTGCGTTGAGGATGTGCTTGGGCGGCAGCAGCGACCCGTGTTCCTTCGCGGCCCGCGTGGCTGCCTTGAACGCGTTATAGACGGCGTTGGATTTGGGCGCTGTTGCGAGATAGACGGTGGCCTCGGCAAAAGCCAGTTCGCCCTCGGGCGAACCTAGATAGTCGTAGGCGTCCTTGGCGGCGTTGGCGACGACCAGCGCCTGCGGATCGGCAAGGCCGATGTCTTCCATGGCCATGCGCACCAGCCGGCGACCAAGATAGAGCGGATCCTCTCCGGCATCGATCATGCGCGCGAGATAGTAGAGCGCCGCGTCGGGGTCGGAGCCCCGTACCGATTTGTGCAGCGCCGAGATCAGATTGTATTGGCCGTCCTGGCCTTTGTCGTAGATCGGTGCGCGGCGCTGGACGATGCGCTGCAGTCCTTCGGGATCGAAGACCTCACCGTGTTTGGCTGCCCGCCAGACTTCTTCGGCGAGCGTCAGCGACGCCCGGCCGTCGCCATCGCTCATGCGAATCAGCATGGCCCGCGCCTCCTCGTCGAGCGGCAGCGCCCTGCCCTCGGTTTCCTCGGCCCGTGCCATCAGCTTGGCGATGCTCTCCTCGCCCAACGAATGGAAGACCAGGACGCGCGCGCGTGACAGCAGAGCGGCATTCAGCTCGAAGGACGGATTCTCGGTCGTGGCGCCAACCAGCACGACGGTTCCGTCCTCCATGACAGGGAGAAAACTGTCCTGCTGGGCGCGGTTGAAGCGGTGGATCTCGTCGACGAACAGCAAGGTCTGGCGGCCGTTCGTACGGCGCAGCTTGGCTGCCTCGAACACCTTCTTCAGATCGGCGACGCCGGAAAACACCGCCGATATCTGTTCGAAGGCCAGGCTGGTTTCGCCGGCCAGCAACCGCGCCACCGTCGTCTTGCCGGTGCCGGGCGGTCCCCAGAAGATCATCGAGCCAAGCGAACCGGAACCGATCAAACGGGTCAGCGCGCCGTCAGGGCCGGTCAGATGTTCCTGGCCGACGACTTCGCCAAGGTTTCTCGGCCGCAGCCTGTCGGCCAGCGGCCGCCCGGGCGACGCTTTTTCCGGTTCATCGACGCTGAACAGATCGGCCATGCACTTCTTTTCGTTGGAGCATGAGCCCTGATGCTCGGGGCTGTGCCCTAATAACGCAACACCTGACGCAGTATCTGCCCGCCGCGCTCGACCGTAAAGCGCCACCAGCGCGTATCAGTCTTGGCCGCCAGTTCCAGGGTCGCCGCGGTGTCGATGGTGGTGCCGTTCACCTCGCGCACGATGTCGCCGGGCTGGAAGCCGAAATCGGCGGCCGGCGAATCGCGGTTGATATCGACCACAGTGACACCTTTGATGTCAGTGCGCAGGCCGAGCCGCTGGGCGAGCCGGGGCGACAGTTCCGCGACCTTGGCGCCCGAAAAAGGGCTGCGGCCATGCAAAGTCACTTCGGCAGCCTTCATGCCCTCCGGAGCGCGCTCCAGCGCGATGTCCATCGCCGCCTGCTGGCCCTTGGTCAGAACCGCGAAATTTGCGGTGGTGCCGATCGACAGCGTCGCCATCCGGTAGTCCAGCGCCTCGATGCTCTCGACCGGCTTGCCGTTGAGCTGCAGCACGACGTCGCCGGGCTTGAGCCCCGCCTTGGCGGCCGGTCCGGTCGCCTCGATCGACGAGACCAGTGCGCCGGTCGGCTTTTCCATGCCGAGCGATTCAGCGATCTGCGGCGTCACCGCTTCGAACTCGGCGCCGATATAGGGCCGCTCGAAGAAGTCGAGCCCAGCCTTGGCGGCGTCGGCGAAGGCGCGAACCATATTCGAGGGAATGGCGAAGCCAATGCCGATCGAACCACCGCCGCGGCTGTAGATGGCCGTGTTGATGCCGACCAGCTGGCCGCCCATGTTGATCAGCGCGCCGCCGGAATTGCCGGGGTTGATGGCGGCGTCGGTCTGGATGAAGAAGCTGGAATCCGACACGCCGATATGGCTGCGGGCAAGTGCCGAGACGATGCCGCTGGTGGTGGTCTGGCCGACACCGAAGGGGTTGCCGATGGCCAGCAGCAGATCGCCGACCTCGAGCGCGTCGGAATCGCCGATGGCAATCACCGGAAACGGCTTGTCGGAGGCGATCTTGAGCACGGCAAGATCGAACGTCTCGTCCTTGAGCAGCACCTTGCTGTCGAATTCACGCCCATCCGCGGTCGCCACCTTGACCTGATCGGCATCCTTGATGACGTGGTAATTGGTGACTACGACGCCGGTTGGGTCGACCAGCACGCCGGAGCCGAGCGACGACTGGGCGCGCGGCTGCGAGCGGCCGAAGAATTCCTCGAAGAACGGATCGCCGTCGAAGGGCGACGTCACCTTGGCGGTCTGCGAGGCATAGACATTGACCACGGCCGGCGCCGTCTGCTTGACCAACGGAGCGAACGACAGCTGCACCTCCTCACGACCGAACGGCACGCGTTTGTCGGGACCGGACGTCGCATTCTCGCCTTCGACGCCATGCAGCAGATCGGTCAGCACGTCCGACAGGCCGGGATCGGTCTTGGTCTCCTCGGCCAATGCCGGCCTGACCACCGGTGCGGCCGCAAACGCCGTCATGGCGAAGAGCAGAACAAGGGACAGTCGGTTGGCGCGCATTCACGAATCCTCCAAGGCGAGTTCGGGGCCATTGTCCCGACGATTGTGCAAAATGAAAGGCTAAGCCGCCGAGATCCGATTATTTCGGCCAAAGACCCTTGGTTCCGGCCAGAAATCGGCTCTGGCCGCAAGTTTTCTACGTTCACAAAACAAAAAGGGGCCCGCAGGCCCCTTTGAATTCCAGGATAGACCGAGCCTTATGCGGCTGCGGCGTCCGCTTCGGTGCCTTCGGCTTCGATGCGGGCGCGGTCGCCAGCGCCCTTGGCCGACGTGTCGCGATCGACGAACTCGATGACGGCCATGGCGGCGTTGTCGCCGTGGCGGAAGCCCGCCTTCATGATGCGCAGATAGCCTCCATTGCGGGTGGAGTAGCGCGGGGCGATGGTGTCGAACAGGCGCTTGACGACGCCTTCATTGCCGATCTGCGCGATCACCTGGCGGCGGGCGTGCAGGTCGCCGCGCTTGCCGAGCGTCACCAGCTTCTCGACGATCGGACGCAAATCCTTCGCCTTCGGCAGGGTGGTGACGATCTGCTCATGCTCGAGCAGCGACACGGCGAGGTTGGCGAACATCGACTTGCGATGGCTAATGCTTCGGGCGAAGCGACGGCCTTTGAAACCGTGGCGCATGGCTCTTTTCCTTCTTCAGTTGTTCAAGAGGCCGAGGCCCCTGATGGTTTTCCGCATGACCGTCGGATCGAGCGGCCCACGCCGCCGATCCTTGGAATTCATGCTCAATATTGATCTTCGTAACGCTTGGCGAGGTCTTCGATGTTTTCCGGCGGCCAGTCCGGCACTTCCATGCCGAGGTGCAGGCCCATCGCCGCCAGGACTTCCTTGATCTCGTTCAACGACTTGCGGCCGAAGTTCGGGGTGCGCAGCATCTCGGCTTCCGTCTTCTGGATCAGGTCGCCGATATAGACGATGTTGTCGTTCTTCAGGCAGTTGGCCGAACGGACCGAAAGCTCGAGTTCGTCGACCTTCTTGAGCAGCGCTGGGTTGAAGGCGAGCTCGGTGACGGCCTCGGTGGCAACTTCCTTCTGCGGCTCGTCGAAGTTGACGAACAGGCCAAGCTGGTCCTGCAGGATGCGGGCGGCGAAAGCCACTGCGTCCTCGCCGGTGATCGAACCGTCGGTCTCGATCGTCATGGTCAGCTTGTCATAGTCGAGAACCTGGCCCTCGCGGGTGTTCTCGACCTTGTAGGAGACCTTCTTGACCGGCGAATAGAGACTGTCGACCGGGATAAGACCGATCGGAGCGTCTTCGGCGCGGTTGCGGTCGGCCGGCACGTAGCCCTTGCCGGTGTCGACGGTGAATTCCATGCGGATTTCCGCACCCTCGTCCAGCGTGCAGATGACGTGGTCGGGGTTGAGGATCTCGACATCGCCGACCGTCTGGATATCGCCGGCAAGAACCGCACCCGGTCCCTGCTTGCGAACGACCATGCGCTTGGGACCATCGCCTTCCATGCGGATGGCGATTTCCTTGATGTTCAAGACGATGTCGGTCACGTCCTCGCGCACGCCGGCGATTGACGAGAATTCATGCAGAACACCGTCGATCTGCACGGCGGTAACGGCCGCACCGCGCAGCGAAGACAAAAGCACGCGACGCAGCGCGTTGCCCAGCGTCAGGCCAAAGCCACGCTCGAGCGGCTCGGCGACCAGCGTGGTCAGAGTCTTCTTCTTCGACGAGAACTCGATCTTGTTCGGCTTGATCAGTTCCTGCCAATTTTTCTGGATCATGATGCTTTCCTTCCGTTGACCCGCCACCATCCAATCGTGGCGGGCGACCTGGAATGCCGTGGAGGAGCGCCCCAAGGGCGCTCGCGCGACGTTCGGTAAATTGCTTAGACGCGGCGCTTCTTGCGCGGGCGGCAGCCATTGTGCGGGATCGGCGTCACATCACGGATCGATGTGATGGTGAAGCCGGCCGCCTGCAGGGCGCGCAGCGCCGATTCACGACCCGAGCCAGGTCCGCAGACCTCGACCTCGAGCATGCGCATGCCGTGTTCCTGGGCCTTCTTGGCAACATCTTCGGCAGCCATCTGGGCAGCGAACGGGGTCGACTTGCGCGAACCCTTGAAGCCCTGGGCACCGGCCGACGACCAGGCGATCGAATTGCCCTGCGCGTCGGTGATGGTGATCATCGTGTTGTTGAAGGTCGAATTGACGTGGGCAACGCCCGACGAAATGTTCTTGCGTTCGCGACGGCGAACACGGGCGGCTTCCTTGGCCATGATGGTCCTTTCAGTTGATCTCTACACCGCCGTAATGCCAGCGGCTCCACCTGGAGAGCGAGTAGTGAGTAGGGAATAGCGAATAGGAATTCCTACTCGCTATTGGCTACTCGCTATTCGCTCACTTACTTCTTCTTGCCGGCGATCGACTTGGCCGGGCCCTTGCGGGTGCGCGCATTGGTATGCGTGCGCTGGCCGCGGACCGGCAGCGAGCGGCGGTGACGCAGGCCACGGTAGCAGCCGAGGTCCATGAGCCGCTTGATGTTCATCGAGACTTCGCGACGCAGGTCGCCCTCGACCTGATAATCACGGTCGATGGCTTCGCGGATCTGCAGCACTTCCGCGTCGGTGAGCTGGTTGACGCGACGTTCGGCCGGGATGCCGACCTTGTCGACGATCTCCTGGGCGAACTTCTTGCCAATGCCGTGAATGTACTGAAGCGCGATGACGACGCGCTTGTTGGTCGGAATGTTGACGCCGGCTATACGAGCCATGTTCTTCTCTTCTCCATGTGGGCCGGCCAACCTTCAGAAAGGCGGGTCCGGCGCTATCTTAAGTTGCCCCGCGTCCGGTGGAGGCCGGCCCATGCGGGAGTTTCCAGTTCAAAGCGACTGCCTTGCCCTTGCGGACAAGCAAAGCCCATGCCTGATAGGAAGACGGGCCGCCATACCGCAGCGAACCGCCTCCGTCAAGTGCAATCGTTAATTTCCCCGCGTTGCGTCCTTGAGCACCGCTTGGATCTGCTCCGTCACCGCATCGATATCGGCCATGCCGTCGACGCTCCGGAGCTTGCCCTTGGCATAGTAGTAGCCAATCAGCGGCGACGTCTTCTTGTAGTACTCTCGCAGACGCTCCTCGAACACGGCCGGATTGTCGTCCTTGCGAACGGGCAGACCGGCTGCCTGTGCCTCGTCGGCGCGCTTGACGATCCGGCCGATCAGCGCCTTATCGTCAACGACAAGCTCAATGACGGCATCGAGCCCCTGGGAGCGATTCGAAAGCATCTGCTCGACCGCGTCCGCTTGCACCAGCGTCCGCGGATATCCGTCGAGGATGAACCCATTGGCGCAGTCGGCCTGATCGATACGCTCGGCGACGATCGCGTTGACGATGGCGTCGGACACCAGCTCACCGGCATCCATCACCGCCTTGGCGCGCTTGCCGACTTCGGTGCCAGCCTGGACCGCAGCACGCAGCATGTCGCCCGTCGAAAGCTGGGGTATGCCGTGTTTTTCTACCAGTCTTTGTGCTTGTGTCCCCTTGCCCGCCCCTGGCGGCCCAAGCAATATCAACCTCATCTGGCTTTCTTCCCCCCGCGCAGCTTCGACTTCTTGATCAGGCCTTCATACTGGTGCGCAATCAGGTGACCCTGAATCTGCGCAACCGTATCGAGCGTGACACTGACCACGATCAGAAGCGATGTGCCACCAAGGTAGAATGGTACGCCAGTCGCCGAGATAAGGAACTCCGGCAGCAGGCACACCAGCACCAGATAGATGGCGCCGACGACGGTGATGCGGGTGAGAACGTAGTCGATATAATCGGCGGTGCGCTCGCCCGGACGATAGCCCGGGATGAAGCCGGAATGCTTCTTGAGCTGGTCGGCGGTGTCCTTCGGGTTGAAGACAATCGCAGTGTAGAAGAAGGCGAAGAACACGATCATCGCCGCATAGAACGCCATGTAGAGCGGCTGGCCGTGGCCGAGCGAGGCCAGAATCGTGCTTGCCCAGGCCGGCATGTTGGTCGTCTGCGAGAAGCCGGCGACGGTGGCCGGCAGCAGCAGCAGCGACGAGGCGAAAATCGGCGGAATGACGCCCGACGTGTTGAGCTTCAGCGGCAAGTGCGAGGTATCGCCCTGGAACATGCGGTTGCCGACCTGGCGCTTCGGATACTGGATCAGCAAGCGGCGCTGGGCGCGCTCGAAGAACACGATCAAGGCGATGACGACGATGGCGAGCACGATGATCGCCAGGATCAGGCCGGTCGATAGCGCGCCGGTGCGGCCAAGCTCAAGCGTGCCGGAGATGGCATGCGGCAGGCCGGCGACGATGCCGGAGAAAATGATGAGCGAAATGCCGTTACCGATGCCGCGAGCGGTGATCTGCTCGCCGAGCCACATCAGGAACATGGTGCCGCCGACCAGCGTGACGACGGTCGAGATGCGGAAGAACATGCCGGGATCGCTGACGATGCCGTTGCCGTTCTCCAGGCCCACCGAAATGCCATAGGCCTGAACCAGCGCAAGCAGCACGGTGCCGTAGCGCGTGTATTGGTTGATGACCTTGCGGCCCTGTTCGCCTTCCTTCTTCAGCGATTCCAGCGAAGGGATGACCGAGGTCATCAGCTGCATGATGATGGAGGCGGAGATGTAAGGCATGATGCCGAGTGCAAAGATCGCCATGCGCTGTACGGCGCCGCCGGCGAACATGTTGAACATGCCCAGCACGCCCTTGCTCTGCGAGGAGAAGGCCTGGGCGAAGGCGTCGGGGTTGATGCCGGGAAGCGGAATATAGGTGCCGAGGCGATAGACCAGCAGCGCGCCGATCGTGAACCAGATGCGCTTCTTCAGATCCTCCGCTTTGGCGAAGGCCGAGAAATTCAGATTCGAGGCTAATTGTTCAGCAGCCGAAGCCATGCCTGATTCTCCGCTTGGTAACGCTTGATGGCCCTTGAGGTCAGGCGGTGCGTTTCACCGAAGCTCACGAGATAAGCTCCGGGCTCTAAACATGCAAGCGGCCGCGTGGATGCGGCCGCTTGATTAGGCAGATCAAAGCGCAATCGTGAGCAAAAACCGATCCCACTCCTGCCGATCGCGCATCAAATTGCCGTTATTCGGCAGCTGCCTTTTCCGGCAGTTTGACCGAGCCGCCGGCCTTTTCGATCTTCTCGATCGCGGCCTTGGAGGCGCCGGCAACGTCAAAGGCGAGCTTCGCCTTGATCTCGCCGTCCGAGAGGATGCGCACGCCGTCCTTGACGCGGCGGATGACGCCGGCGGCAACCAGCGATTCGGCCGTCACGGTTGCCTTGGCGTCGAGCTTCTTGGCGTCGATGGCCACCTGGATGCGGGCCAGCGAGACGACGGTGAAGCTCTTGGCGAAGATGTTGTTGAAGCCACGCTTCGGCAGGCGCCGGTAGAGTGGCATCTGGCCACCCTCGAAGCCGTTGATGGCGACGCCGGAGCGCGCCTTCTGGCCCTTGACGCCGCGACCGCCGGTCTTGCCGGAGCCTGAGCCGATACCACGGCCGAGACGCTTCTTGGAGTGCGTCGCGCCGTCATTGTCACGCAGATCGGTGAGTTTCATCTGAGTTCTCCTGCGCTCTGGCTCAGCCCTCGTCCACAACGCGGACGAGATGCTGGACGGCAGCGATCATGCCGCGCACGGAGGGCGTATCTTCCAGCGTGCGCTGCTTGTGCATCTTGTTGAGGCCGAGGCCGACCAGCGTCGCGCGCTGTTCCTTCGGACGGCGGATCGGCGAACCGATCTGCTCAACGGTGACGGTCTTGGTTGCTTTCTTGGCCATGGTCAAAATCCCTGGTCAGATCGACTATTCTTCAGCCGCAACGGCGGTGCCGCGGCGGGCCTGAAGGGTCGAATACTTGATGCCGCGAGCAGCAGCCACATCCTTGGGATGCATCTGGCTCTTCAGCGCGTCGAAAGTGGCGCGAACCATGTTGTAAGGGTTCGACGAACCCATCGACTTGGCGACCACGTCATGCATGCCGAGCGTCTCGAAGACAGCGCGCATCGGACCACCGGCGATGATGCCGGTACCCTGCTTTGCAGCGCGCAGCAGCACGCGTCCGGCGCCCCAGCGTCCTTCGACGTCGTGGTGCAGCGTACGGCCCGAGCGCAGCGGCACGAAGATCATGTCGCGCTTGGCCGATTCAGTTGCCTTGCGGATAGCTTCCGGCACTTCGCGCGCCTTGCCGTGACCAAAGCCGACGCGGCCCTTCTGGTCACCGACGACGACGAGCGCTGCAAAACCGAAGCGACGGCCGCCCTTGACGACCTTGGCGACGCGGTTGATGTGGACGAGCTTGTCCACCATGCCGTCATCGCGTTCTTCACGATCGCGGCCGCGGCCGCCATCCCTACGTTCCTGTGCCATATCCTGTTCCTTGTTTTTTTCCGGAAGCACGGTTGCTGATAAGATCCGGCGCCTCTGTGGGTCACCGGGGCGAAATTTTAGAAGCTCAGACCACCTTCGCGGGCAGCCTCGGCGAGCGCCTTGACGCGGCCGTGATAGATGTAAGCACCGCGGTCGAAGACGACTTCCTTGACGCCAGCCTTGGTGGCGCGCTCGGCGATCAGCTTGCCGATCGCGGCGGCGGCGGCGGTGTCGGCGCCGGTCTTGAGCGAACCCTTGAGGTCCTTCTCGAGCGTCGAAGCAGCGACGATGGTGTGGCCCTTGGCGTCGTCGATGACCTGCACATAGATGTTCTTCGACGTGCGGTGAACAGACAGACGCGGACGCTCGCCGGCGACCTTCTTGATCTGGCGGCGGACGCGCTGCGCACGGCGCTGCGTGGATTCCTTAGTACCCATGATAGTCTTCCTTGCCTTCAAAAAACGGGGGCCGTCATGTGCGGTAGGCGAAAGCGCCTCCCGCGACCGCTCCCCGCGGCGTTGATTTGCAGTGAATGGTGAATGGAAAAATGGTGAACGGTAGAAGCGGAGTGCCACCCGGCCCCTGCTCTACCCTACTGCCATTTCACCATTCACCAATCACCATTCACGACTATTTCTTCTTGCCTTCCTTGCGGACGATCTTCTCGCCAGCGTAACGGACGCCCTTGCCCTTGTAAGGCTCGGGACCGCGGTATTCGCGGATTTCGGCCGCAACCTGGCCGACCTGCTGCTTGTCGATGCCTGCCACCGTGATTTCGGTCGGCTTCGGCACGGTGATCGTGATGCCCTGCGGCGTCTCGTAGACGACGTCATGGCTGAAGCCAAGTGCCAGCTGCAGGTTCTTGCCCTGAAGTGCCGCGCGATAGCCGACGCCGGTGATCTCGAGCTTCTTTTCGAAACCGTCCTTGACGCCCTGCAGGATGTTGACGATCTGCGTGCGCGACATGCCCCACTTGGAGCGGGCGGTCTTGGTCTGGTCGCGCGGCTGGACAGCGATCTCGCTGCCTTCCATCTTGACCAGGACTTCGTCGTTCACCACGAACTTCAGCTCACCCTTGGGGCCCTTCGCCGTCACGGTCTGGCCGTTGACGGTCGCGGTCACGCCCTGCGGCAGCGAAACGGGTTTCTTTCCAATACGAGACATTTTGTTGTCCTCGTCACTTCTCTTGTTTCAGGTCTCTGTCTTCGGGGATGATCCCGAAGACCGGATTCCAATTTTCCGGATCACACGCCAGATCAGAAGATCTGGCAGAGGATTTCACCGCCGACGTTCTGTTCGCGCGCTTCGTGGTCGGCCATCACGCCCTTCGGTGTCGAAAGGATGGCGATGCCGAGGCCGTTGGCGACCTGCGGAATCGACTTGGCCGAAACATAGACGCGGCGGCCTGGCTTCGAGACGCGGGCGATTTCGCGCACGACCGGCGCGCCGTCGAAATACTTCAGCTCGATCTCGATTTCGGACTTGCCGTTGTCGAAGTCGGTCTGGCTGTAATCGCGGATATAGCCTTCAGCCTTCAGCACGTCGAGGACGCGGGTGCGCAGGCGCGAAGCCGGCGTCGAAACGCTCGACTTCTTGCGGCCATACGCGTTGCGGATGCGGGTCAGCATATCGCCGAGAGGATCGCTCAATGACATGTTATGTCCTCCTTACCAGCTCGACTTGACCAGGCCCGGGATCTGGCCGTTGTTGCCGAGATCACGAAGCGCGATGCGCGATACTTTGAGCTTGCGATAGTAGGCACGCGGACGACCGGTGACTTCGCAGCGGTTGCGGATGCGGATCTTGGCCGAGTTGCGCGGCAGGGCAGCAAGCTTCAGCTGAGCGCGGAAGCGCTCTTCCATCGGCTTGGACTGATCCATGATGATCGCCTTGAGGGCAGCCCGCTTGGGACCGTACTGGTCGGCAAGCTTGCGGCGCCTGTTGTTCTTCTCGACTGAGCTGGTCTTTGCCATTTCAGATTTTTCCTTTTCTCGCTGCCGTTACTGGCGGAAGGGGAAGTTGAAGGCCTTGAGCAATGCCCTGGCTTCGTCGTCCGTCTTCGCAGTCGTACAAACGATGACGTCCATGCCCCAGATCTGATCAACCTTGTCGTAGTTGATCTCCGGGAACACGATGTGTTCCTTGATGCCCATGGCGTAGTTGCCACGGCCATCGAAGCTCTTCGGATTCAGTCCGCGGAAGTCGCGGACGCGCGGCAGTGCGATGTTCACGAGGCGGTCGAGGAACTCGTACATGCGTTCCTTGCGCAGCGTGACCTTGGCGCCGATCGGCATCTTCTCGCGGACCTTGAAGCCGGCGATCGAGTTGCGGGCGCGGGTGACGACGGCCTTCTGCCCGGCGATCATCGCCAGGTCCTCGGCCGCGATCGAAGGCTTCTTCGAATCCGCGGTCGCTTCGCCAACGCCCATGTTCAGCACGATCTTGTCGATGCGGGGAACCTGCATCTCGTTGTCGTAGCCGAACTGTTCCTGCAGCGCCTTGCGGATGGTCTCGTTGTAGACCTGCTTCAGGCGTGGCGTGTTCTGGGCCTTGGACTGTTTGCTTTCAGCCTTGGGCTTCGTGGTTTGAGCCTTAGCCATTGATGACTTCTCCCGAGCGCTTGGCGACGCGCACCTTCTTGCCGTCCTTCTGGAAGATGAAACCGACGCGGGTCGGCTTGCCATCCTTGGGGTCGGCCAGCGCGATGTTCGACAGCTGGATCGGCGCTTCCTTGGTGATGATCCCGCCCTCTTGGGACTGGGACTGCTTCTGGTGACGACGGATCATGTTGACGCCGCGCACCAGCGCGGTGTCTTCCTTCGGCTGTACCGAGAGGACTTCGCCCGAACGGCCCTTGTCCTTGCCGGCCAGCACGACGACCTTGTCGCCTTTTCTAATCTTTTGCATTGGTCCGGCTCCTTACAGCACTTCAGGCGCGAGCGAGATGATCTTCATGTGGTTCTTGGCGCGGAGTTCGCGCGGAACCGGTCCGAAGATACGCGTGCCGATCGGCTCTTTCTTGTTGTCGACGAGAACGGCCGCGTTCTTGTCGAAACGGATCACGCTGCCGTCCGGGCGGCGGATGTCCTTGGCCGTGCGAACCACGACCGCCTTCATCACATCGCCCTTCTTCACGCGGCCGCGCGGGATGGCTTCCTTGATCGACACCACGATGATGTCGCCCACGGAAGCGTATTTCCGCTTCGAGCCGCCCAGCACCTTGATGCACATGACACGACGGGCGCCGGAATTATCCGCGACGTCGAGGTTTGTTTGCATCTGAATCATGACTGGCCGCCTTCTTCTTTTCTAACGGGATGGGCTCAAAGCCCCTCCCCGGTCTGTCCAAAATTCGTTGTTTACGCCCGAGGTCAGGCTTGGTCCGAAGACACGACGATCCAGCGCTTGTCCTTGGAAATCGGCTTCGATTCCTGGATGAACACCTGATCGCCAACCTTGTGGGCATTGTTCTCGTCGTGCGCCTTGTACTTCTTGGTCATGCGCACGGTCTTCTTCATCACGGGATGCGTGAAGCGCCGTTCGACCTTGACGACAACCGTCTTCTCGTTCTTGTCGCTGACGACGGTGCCCTGCAGAATGCGCTTTGGCATGGTTTTCGTCCTTAAGCCTTCTTAGCCGCGGACTTTTCCGCAGCGATGGTCTTGATACGCGCAATGTCCTTACGGACCTGTCTCACGCGCGCGGTCTTCTCAAGCTGGCCGGTGGCCTTCTGGAAGCGCAGGTTGAACTGCTCCTTCTTCAGGCTGGCCAGTTCGTCGGTCAGCTGGTCCTGGGTCTTGGTCCGGATGTCTTCGGCTTTCATGATCAGCCCGTCCTTATTCTGCGATGCGCTGCACGAAGCGCGTCTTGACCGAGAGCTTGGCCGCGCCGAGACGCAGTGCCTCACGGGCGGTTTCTTCATTGACGCCGTCGATCTCGAACATGATGCGGCCCGGCTTGACGCGCGCCGCCCAGTAGTCGACCGCGCCCTTGCCCTTACCCATGCGGACTTCGGTCGGCTTCGAAGTGACCGGCACGTCCGGGAAAATACGGATCCAGACGCGACCAGCGCGCTTCATTTCACGCGTGATCGCGCGGCGTGCCGCCTCGATCTCGCGCGCGGTAACGCGGTTCGGCTCAAGCGCCTTCAGCCCGAAACCGCCGAAATCCAGATTGGTGCCGCCCTTTGCGGTACCATGGATACGGCCCTTGAACTGCTTGCGGAACTTTGTGCGCTTTGGCTGCAGCATCGTTCTAACTCCAAATTCCTAAATGTCTCAGGCGTTTTCGCGACGACGACCGCGTTCGCGATCACCACCACCGCCATGCGCAGCGTCGCCTTCGGTCGCACGACGCTCCGAAGCCATCGGGTCGTGCTCGAGGATCTCGCCCTTGAACACCCAGACCTTGACGCCGCAGATGCCATAAGCGGTGTGCGCTTCGGCAGTGCCGTAGTCGACGTCCGCACGAAGCGTATGCAGCGGCACGCGGCCTTCGCGATACCATTCCATGCGCGCAATCTCGGCGCCGCCGAGACGGCCGGCACAGTTGATGCGAATGCCTTCGGCACCGAGGCGCATGGCCGACTGAACAGCACGCTTCATAGCGCGGCGGAACGCGATACGACGCTCAAGCTGCTGGGCGATCGACTGGGCGACCAGGGTCGCGTCGATTTCCGGCTTGCGCACTTCAACGATGTTGAGGTGCGTCTCGGACTTCGTCATCTCCATCAGCTTCTTGCGAAGCTTCTCGATGTCGGCGCCCTTCTTGCCGATGATCAGACCCGGGCGCGCGGCATGGATGGTGACGCGGCACTTCTTGTGCGGACGCTCGATCACGACCTTCGAGATGGCAGCCTGCTTGAGCTCCTTCTCGAGATACTTGCGGATCTTGATGTCCTCATGCAGCAGCTTGCCGTACTCGCCGGTGTTCGCGAACCAGCGCGAATCCCAGGTGCGGTTGATGCCGAGGCGAAGACCGATCGGATTGACTTTCTGGCCCATTATGCGGCCTCCCCTTTTTCTTCGACTTCACGAACGACGATCGTGAGGTGCGAGAACGGCTTCTCGATACGGCTGGCGCGACCACGGCCACGGGCATGGAACCGCTTCATGACGATCGACTTGCCGACATAGGCTTCCGCCACGATCAGTGCATCGACATCCAGGTCGTGGTTGTTTTCCGCGTTGGCGATTGCCGATTCCAGCGTCTTCTTGACCGTGCCGGAAATCCGCTTGGCCGAGAATTCGAGATCGGAAAGCGCTGTCGCGACCTTCTTGCCGCGGATCAGCGCGGCAACCAGGTTCAGCTTCTGCGGGCTGATACGGATCGTGCGCAACACGGCGCGCGCTTCGTTATCAGCAAGCCTGCGCGGAGCTTTGGCCTTGCCCATGATTATTTCCTCTTCGCCTTCTTATCCGCGCCGTGACCGTAATAGGTCCGGGTCGGAGCGAATTCACCGAACTTGTGACCGACCATGTCCTCGTTCACCGAGACGGGAACATGCTTCTGGCCGTTGTAGACACCGAAGGTGAAGCCGACGAACTGCGGCAGGATGGTGGAGCGACGGCTCCACATCTTGATCACCTCATTGCGACCACCTTCACGAACCTTGTCCACCTTCTTGAGAAGGTAGCCGTCAATGAAGGGGCCTTTCCAAATCGAACGAGTCACTTGGCGTTACCTCTTCTTAGCTCTTGCGCTGATGGCGCGAGCGCAGGATGAACTTGTCGGTCGCCTTGTTGGACCGCGTCTTCTTGCCCTTGGTCGGCTTGCCCCAAGGCGAAACCGGATGGCGGCCACCCGAAGTGCGGCCTTCGCCGCCGCCGTGCGGATGGTCGACCGGGTTCATGGTCACGCCGCGATTGTGCGGACGCTTGCCACGCCAGACCGTGCGACCGGCCTTGCCGTCATTGATGTTGCCGTGGTCCGGATTGGACACGGCGCCGACAGTGGCCATGCAGGAGCCGTGAACGACACGCTGCTCGCCCGAGTTGAGGCGCAGGATCGCCATGCCCTGGTCACGACCGACCAGCTGACCATACCCACCGGCCGAACGGGCGACCTGAGCGCCCTTGCCCGGCTTCAGCTCGATGTTGTGGACGATGGTGCCGACCGGCATCGAAGCCAGCGGCATCGCATTGCCCGGCTTCACGTCGACCGCTTCGCCGGAGACGATCTTGTCGCCGGGAGCCAGACGCTGCGGAGCGATGATGTAGGACAGCTCGCCATCGTCATACTTGATCAGCGCGATGAAGGCGGTGCGGTTCGGATCGTATTCGATGCGCTCGACCGTGCCGACAACGTCGAACTTGCGGCGCTTGAAGTCGATGATGCGGTACGAACGCTTGTGGCCACCGCCGATGAAGCGGGCGGTGATGCGGCCGTGGTTGTTGCGGCCGCCCGACTTGGTCAGGCCTTCGGTCAGACCCTTGACGGGCTTGCCCTTGTAAAGGCCGGAGCGGTCGACGATGACCAGCTGACGGGTGCTGGGCGTTACCGGGTTGAATTTTTTCAGTGCCATGTTTGTTGTCCTCGCGGCCTTGCTCAGAGACCCGTCGCGACGTCGATCGACTGGCCATCTGCCAGCGTCACGATCGCCTTCTTGACGTCGCTCTGGCGGCCAACCGTGCCACGGAAGCGCTTGATCTTGCCCTTGCGGACAAGCGTGTTCACGGCCATCACCTTGACGCCGAACAGCGCTTCGACGGCGGCCTTGATTTCCGGCTTCGACGCCTTCTTGGCGACGTTGAAGACGACCTGGTTCTGCTCGGAGGCCATGGTCGACTTTTCGGTGATCGCCGGCGAGACGATCACGTCATAATGACGAAGGTCGGTCATTTAAAGCGCTCCTCGAGAGCCTCGACGGCGGCCTTCGAAAGGACCAGCGTGCCGCGGCGCAGAATGTCGTAGACGTTGATGCCCTGGATGGGCAGCACGTCGATGTTGGGGATGTTCGTCGCCGCCAGCTTGAAATTCTTGTCAAGCTCGGCGCCGCCGATCAGCAGGGCGTTGGTCAGGCCCAGCGTCGCGAAATTCGCGATCAGCGCCTTCGTCTTGGCCTCGGTCAGCTTCAGCTCGTCAATGATGATGATCGACGCGCTCTTGGCCTTGGCCGAGAGAGCATGCTTCAGGCCGAGAGCGCGAACCTTCTTCGGCAGTTCGTGCTCGTGGCTGCGAACGACCGGCCCGTGGGCCTTGCCGCCGCCGCGGAATTGCGGAGCGCGTGCCGAATGGTGGCGGGCGCGGCCCGTACCCTTCTGCTTGTACATCTTGGCGCCGGTGCGCGCGATCTCGGCGCGGCCCTTGGCCTTGTGCGTGCCCTGCTGCTTCTTGGCGAGCTGCCAGCGCACGACGCGCTGCAGGATGTCCTCGCGCGGATCAAGGCCGAAAATCTCCTCGGAGAGTTTCACCTTGCCGGCGTCCTTGCCGCCAAGCGTTGTGATCTTGAGATCCATTATTCCGCTCCCTCTGTGGCCGGAGCCTCGTTCTTAGCAGCTGCCGCAACGGCGCGGATCGCGGCGGGCTTCGGCGCATTGGCCGGCAGTGCCACCTTGGCCGCATCGCGGACCAGGATCCAGGCGCCCTTCGATCCGGGAACCGCACCGCGGATCAGGATCAGGCCGCGGTCGGCATCGGTCGAGACGATCTCGACATTCTGCGTGGTGACGCGGGTGTCGCCCATGTGGCCAGCCATATGCTTGCCCTTGAACACCTTGCCCGGGTCCTGGCGCTGGCCGGTCGAACCGTGCGTACGGTGCGAGACCGAGTTACCGTGCGTCGCGCGGCCACCACCCATGTGGTGGCGCTTGATGACGCCCTGGAAACCCTTGCCGATCGTCGTGCCCGTCACATCGACCTTCTGGCCGGCGACGAAGTGCTCGACGGTGATCTCGGCGCCGACGTCGATCATGTTGTCGGCGGAGACGCGGAACTCGGCGACCTTCGCCTTCGGCTCGACGGAAGCGGTCGCGAAATGGCCGCGCATCGCCTTCGACGTGTTCTTCACCTTGGCAAGGCCAACGCCGAGCTGAACGGCGGTGTAGCCATTCTTCTCTTGCGTGCGCTGGGCCACGACCTGGCAGTTCTCCATCTGGAGAACGGTGACGGGAACATGTTCCCCGGCATCGTTGTAGATGCGGGTCATTCCCACCTTCTTTGCAATCACACCTGAACGCATCGGTTCAATTCCTTTAGAGTTCCGGGCCAGGGGCACCGCCCCTTACCGCGCTCTCATTCCCTTAGAGCTTGATCTCGACGTCGACACCGGCGGCCAGATCGAGCTTCATCAAAGCATCGACCGTCTGCGGGGTCGGATCGACGATGTCGAGCAGACGCTTGTGCGTGCGCATCTCGAACTGCTCGCGGCTCTTCTTGTCGACGTGAGGCGACCGGTTGACCGTAAACTTTTCGATCCGCGTCGGCAGCGGAATGGGGCCGCGGACGTTGGCACCGGTGCGCTTGGCCGTCGACACGATTTCCTTCGTCGACGCGTCGAGCACGCGGTGGTCAAACGCCTTCAGGCGGATGCGGATATTCTGTCCGTTCATGCGTCACTTCCTTGTTCTGGCGCGGCGCGGGCAGCGCCCGCGACAGATCGGTTTAAGTCCAAATTACTCTTTGATGGTGACGACGATGCCGGCACCGACGGTGCGGCCGCCTTCACGGATGGCGAAGCGCAGCTTCTCTTCCATGGCGATCGGCACGATCAGCTCGACATCGACGGTGATGTTGTCGCCCGGCATCACCATCTCGGTGCCTTCCGGCAGCGACACGATGCCGGTCACGTCGGTCGTGCGGAAATAGAACTGCGGACGGTAGTTGGTGAAGAACGGCGTGTGACGGCCACCTTCGTCCTTGGTCAGGATGTAGGCTTCGGCCACGAACTTCTTGTGCGGCTTGACCGTACCCGGCTTGGCCAGGACCTGGCCGCGCTCGACACCTTCACGGTCGACGCCGCGCAGCAGCGCGCCGATGTTGTCGCCGGCCTGGCCCTGGTCGAGCAGCTTGCGGAACATCTCGACGCCGGTGCAGGTCGTCTTGGTCGTCGGACGGATGCCGATGATCTCGAGTTCCTCGCCGACCTTGACCACGCCGCGCTCGACGCGGCCGGTGACGACCGTGCCACGGCCCGAGATCGAGAACACGTCCTCGATCGGCATCAGGAACGGCTTGTCGAGCGGACGAACTGGCGTCGGGATATAGGCATCGACCGCAGCCATCAGCTCGCGGATCGCGTCCTCGCCGATCTTCTTGTCCGAATCTTCAAGAGCCGCCAGCGCCGAACCCTTGACGATCGGAATGTCGTCGCCGGGGAACTCGTTCTTGGTCAGAAGCTCGCGCACCTCGAGCTCGACCAGTTCGAGCAGCTCGGCGTCGTCGACCTGGTCGACCTTGTTCAAGAACACCACGATCGACGGCACGCCGACCTGACGGGCAAGCAGGATGTGCTCGCGGGTCTGCGGCATCGGGCCGTCGGCGGCCGACACGACCAGGATCGCGCCGTCCATCTGCGCCGCACCGGTGATCATGTTCTTCACATAGTCGGCGTGGCCGGGGCAGTCGACGTGAGCGTAGTGGCGGTTGGCCGTCTCGTATTCGACGTGCGCCGTCGAGATCGTGATGCCGCGCGCCTTTTCCTCAGGCGCAGCGTCGATCTGGTCGTAGCGCTTGTACTCGCCAAAATACTTGGTGATCGCCGCCGTCAGCGACGTCTTGCCATGGTCGACGTGGCCAATCGTGCCGATGTTCACGTGAGGCTTGTTACGCTCGAATTTACCTTTGGCCATAATCGTTCTCCGTCTATTCTACCCGCTTGGGGGAAATTGTTATTCGCTCTTCAGATCCGGATCGCGCAAGGGAGGCGACGCCGGCGGCTAAGGAACCCTTACGCGTATTTCTTCTGGACTTCCTGAGCCACCGCCGTGGGGACCGGCTCGTAGTGATCGAACTGCATCGTGTAGGCCGCACGGCCCTGGCTCATCGAGCGCAGGTTGTCGACATACTTGAACATGTTGGCGAGCGGCACCATCGCGTTGATGACCACAGCCACGCCACGTGCTTCCTGGCCCTGGATCTGGCCGCGACGGCCATTCAGATCGCCGATGACGCTGCCGACGTAGTCTTCCGGCGTCACCACTTCGACCTTCATGATCGGCTCGAGCAGCTGCACGCCAAGCTTGGGTGCGGCTTCGCGGAAGCAGGCGCGGCCGGCGATTTCGAAGGCGAGGACGCTGGAGTCGACATCGTGGTAGGCGCCATCGATCAGCGTCGCCTTGACGCCGATCATCGGGAAGCCCGCGAACGGACCCGAGGTCATGACGCTGTTGATGCCCTTTTCGACACCGGGGATGTATTCCTTCGGCACGGCGCCGCCGACGATCTTGGTCTCGAACTCGAATTCGCTGCTGTCCGGGTTCGGCTCGAAGACGATCTTGACGCGGGCGAATTGACCGGTACCGCCGGTCTGCTTCTTGTGCGTGTAATCCTGCTCGTGCCTGCGGGTGATCGTCTCGCGATAGGCCACCTGCGGCGCGCCGACATTGGCCTCGACCTTGAACTCGCGACGCATGCGGTCGACGATGATGTCGAGGTGAAGTTCACCCATGCCGGAGATGATGGTCTGGCCGCTTTCCTCGTCGGTCTTGACGCGGAAGGACGGATCCTCGGCGGCCAGGCGGTGAAGGGCGAGGCCCATCTTTTCCTGGTCGTTCTTGGTCTTCGGCTCGATCGCGATCTGGATGACCGGATCGGGGAATTCCATGCGCTCGAGGATGACAGGATGCAGCGGATCGCTGAGCGTGTCGCCGGTGGTCGTGTCCTTGAGACCGGCCAGAGCCACGATGTCGCCGGCAAAAGCCTCTTCGACGTCGGCGCGCGAATTCGCATGCATCTGCAGCATGCGGCCGATGCGCTCCTTCTTGCCCTTCACGGTGTTGTCGACCGAGATGCCCTTGGTGAGCTTGCCCGAATAGATGCGGGCAAAGGTCAGCGAACCGACGAACGGGTCGTTCATGATCTTGAAGGCGAGCATCGACAGCGGCTCGTTGTCGTCGGCGTGACGCTCGATCTCGGCGTCGGTCTTGGCATCGACGCCCTTGATGGCCGGAACATCGGCCGGCGACGGCAGATATTCGACGACGGCGTCGAGCAGCGGCTGCACGCCCTTGTTCTTGAAGGCTGAGCCACAGAACATCGGGTAGAACTTCACCGCGATGGTGCCCTTGCGGATCAGCGCGCGGATTTCGTCATTCGACGGCATCTTGCCTTCGAGGTAATTCTCAAGCGCCGTCTCGTCCATTTCGACGGCGGCCTCGATCATCTTCTCGCGGTATTCCTCGGCACGAGCCTTGAGGTCGTCCGGGATCTCGACGACATCCCAGGCGGCGCCCAGCGTCTCGTCGCGCCAGACCAGCGCGTTCATCTCGACGAGGTCGACAACGCCCTTGAACTCGGTCTCGGCGCCGATAGGCAGCTGCATGACGACGGCGTGAGCACCAAGGCGCGAACCGATCATCTCGACCGAGCGATAGAAGTCGGCGCCGATCTTGTCCATCTTGTTGCAGAAGATCATGCGCGGAACGCGGTACTTGTCGGCCTGACGCCAGACAGTTTCCGTCTGCGGCTCAACACCGGCATTGGCATCGAGCAACGCGATAGCGCCGTCGAGAACGCGCAGCGAACGCTCGACTTCGATGGTGAAGTCGACGTGGCCGGGAGTGTCGATGATGTTGAAGCGGTGCATCTTGCCGTCACGAGCCTTCCAGAAGGTCGTGGTCGCGGCGGACGTGATGGTGATGCCGCGCTCCTGCTCCTGCTCCATCCAATCCATGGTGGCAGCACCGTCGTGGACTTCGCCGATCTTGTGCGACTTGCCCGTATAATAGAGGACGCGCTCGGTGGTCGTCGTCTTGCCGGCGTCAATATGCGCCATGATACCGAAATTGCGGTAGTCTTCGATTTTGTATTCGCGGGCCATCGTAGCTGCCTCTCAGTCTCGTTCGCGCTTTACCAGCGGTAGTGCGCGAAAGCGCGGTTGGCTTCAGCCATCTTGTGGGTGTCTTCACGCTTCTTGACGGCGGTGCCGCGGTTGTTGGCCGCGTCCATCAGCTCGCCGGAGAGGCGGTCGACCATCGTGGTCTCGTTGCGGTTGCGGGCCGCGGCGATCAGCCAGCGAATGGCCAATGCCTGGCGGCGCTCGGGGCGCACGTCGACCGGAACCTGGTAGGTGGCGCCGCCGACACGACGCGAACGCACTTCCACATGCGGCGCGACATTGTCGAGTGCCTGATGGAAGACCGTGACCGGCTCCTGCTTGGTCTTCGACTGAACCTGGTCGAGTGCGCCATAGACGATGGTCTCGGCAACCGACTTCTTACCGTCATACATGACGGCGTTCATGAACTTGGTGACGATCAGATCGCCGAACTTCGGGTCCGGATTGATCTCACGCTTTTCTGCACTGTGACGACGCGACATGGCTTTTGTCTCTCAATCTCATAGCCCGACGCACTCAAGCAGCGCCAAGGCCGGAAAATCTTACTTCGAGCGCCTTACTTCGGGCGCTTGGCGCCGTACTTCGAACGGCGCTGCTTGCGGTTCTTCACACCCTGCGTGTCGAGCACGCCGCGGATGATGTGGTAGCGAACGCCCGGAAGATCCTTGACGCGACCGCCGCGGATCATGACCACGGAGTGTTCCTGAAGGTTGTGGCCTTCGCCGGGGATGTACCCGATCACTTCAAAACCATTGGTCAGGCGGATCTTGGCCACCTTGCGCAGCGCCGAGTTCGGCTTCTTCGGCGTCGTTGTATAGACGCGCGTGCAGACGCCCCGCTTCTGCGGGTTCTGCTGCATGGCCGGGACCTTGTTGCGCTTCACCGGCGCAATGCGCGGCTTGCGGATCAGCTGGTTGACGGTAGGCATTAAACCCTCTTGTCTCTCAATTCCGTGTCTCGCCCGGTCAGGGCCGCTCAAAGCGTCATTTCCATACGCAAATTCGGGCCACAAACCGCGCCTCGCGGTCTTGCCCGAACAAATCGCAGAGGAAGCGGAAGCCGCTTCGTGCACGCCGGAAATGTCTTTTCGCTCGTAAAACGAACCCTGTTTGAGGCAAACTCCAAAGCGTGTCGCTTCGGAAGGGAGAGCCTCACATCGGTTCTGACTGGGCGGCTTCTACTCGTAAGACCGCGAACCGTCAAGCCCGAAGCGCCAAATATTGCGCGCCAATCAAGGCTCGGCAGCCATGCGAAAAACGCATGTAATTTTCTTTCGCAATTTTGCAAGGGCGAGGAAGAAAGTGCCAAGCCTTAGCAAAGTGAACGGCTTTGCGCTGTTGCGCGGCTCTTCTTCATGCGAAAAGGCCGCATGAGCAGTCACAACCCCCTCGCCCGCCCACATATCGCCAAGAGGAATCGGCCCGTGAACGACAACGAAGAACGCCCGGTCACCATCATCACCGGCCGGGTGTGGAAGAAAAAGGGCGGCAAACCGGAAGGCGTCCACGTCATGCTGGTCGCGCCCGACGACGATTCGGCGGTGCGCCGGGCACTCGAATCGCTTGCCGCGGAAGGCTACGCCGAGGCCGAGCTCGACCAGATCGGCGACATGGACGGCGTGCCCGACGAAGAGCCGCATCTTTCCGCCTTCCAGGGCGCGCTCGAAGGCGAAGTGTCGATCGTCACCTTCGACGTGCCGATCTGAACCCAGGCCTCGGCCCAGCTTTCGAATCGGTTGCCGAGGCGAATCGGCTATCTAGGCTTCCTGGCCGACGAACGCCGGCGCTCAGATCGAGGAAGACTGAGGTTGGTCTGTCGGCTTGCCCGGGGCAAGTGTTCTGATAAGAAGCCATCACCATCATTCAACAGACGGAGCGGCCGTGTCCCAGCCCATCAACATAGGCATCGTCGGCGTCGGCAAGATCGTCCGCGACCAACACCTGCCGGCCCTGGCGAAAGACAAGAACTATCGCCTGGTCGCTGCTGCCAGCCGGCACGGCAAGGTGGAAAACATCCCGAATTTCCCCGATATCGAAGCGATGCTCGACGCCGTACCCGAGCTCGAGGCCGTCTCGCTCTGCATGCCGCCGCAGTTCCGCTACGACGCTGCGCGCACGGCGCTGATGGCGAAGAAGCATGTCTTCCTGGAAAAGCCGCCTGGCGCCACGGTCAGCGAAGTCGAGAACCTCAAGGCATTGGCCGCGCAGAACGGCGTCTCGCTGTTCGCCAGCTGGCACTCGCGCTATGCACCGGCGGTCGAGGCCGCTCGCGCCTTCCTGAACTCGACCAAAATCAAGTCGGCCACCATCAACTGGAAGGAAGACGTGCGCCGCTGGCACCCGAACCAGGAATGGATCTGGGCCCCCGGCGGCTTTGGCGTCTTCGATCCCGGCATCAACGCGCTGTCAATTGCCACTCACATCCTGCCGCCGATGTTCATCACTTCGGCGGCGCTCGATTTTCCCGAAAACCGCGCATCCCCGGTTGCCGCACACGTCACATTCCGCACCTCGAACGGGTTGCCGGTGACGATGGACCTCGACTGGCTGCAGACGGGCCCGCAAAGCTGGGACATCCTGGCCGAGACCGACAAGGGCGCGATGGTGCTTTCAGGCGGCGGTTCGAAGCTCGCCGTCGACGGCAAGGTGGTTCATGACGAGCCGGAGGCCGAGTACCCGATGCTCTACCGACGATTCGCCGAGATCGTGCGCGCCGGCATCTCCGATGTCGATCTGGCCCCGCTCCAGCATGTCGCCGATGCCTTCATGCTCGGCAAGCGCAACGTGGTCGAAGCGTTCTTCGACTGATTTGTGCACGCGACGGGATCGCGGACTTGGCTTGAATGCATGCTCGTGCCAGGTCGACCCCCACTCCGTCTCGGCTACGCCGAGCCACCTCTCCCCCGATCGACGGGGTAGAGGAAGGGGCGCTAGAGCGGAATGAATTGAGGCTGAATCGGCGTGGGATTCCCTTAGGCGTGCAAATCTGATTCAACCTTCATGCTGGGCAAGGAG
>NZ_JAMYOR010000053.1:0-48525 GCF_040319965.1 Mesorhizobium sp. M0830
GGGGGGCTCGTGGCGGATAATTTTTATTCATTCTAATCTCACTGCTGTTTTTTTTTATTCCGGGCGGTGGGCGTTTCTCCTGTTGCCTGCGGTCCCCCCCTAAACAACCTGGGGGGCCGGCCCCGGCTTCCGTGCTGATCATCTTCCCATCGGAGGCCAGGCGAATAATCCCAAACCGAGCGTTCTGTTGCTCAAAAGTGGATCAGTAAAATATCGCCATGTCATTCAGACCCTTGCTTGGTCACGGACGGATTCGGAGCCGGGAGGAGAAGTCGGAAGCCCTGCAAACGGCAGCCTGGGTCGACTCTTCGGTCGTTTTCGACAATCGGCGCTGGGTGTGCCGGGACGCAGAGCTCCGCTGGACAGCTCCCCACCATCTGATCGTACTGACTGAGGAAGGGGGGACGTCGCATACATCGATCCGCTCCGGGGAAAAGTCCGTCTACGACGGGATGGATCGTCCGGGAGACCTGACCTTCGTCCCCGCCGGCGCGGAGCGGCTCGGCGTCTACCGGGACGTCAATCTTTCCTATTCGGCCCTGTGGATCGATCCCGAATTTCCAGGAAGCGAAAGGCTTGCGGATACGCCGATCCTGGTGAACAGGAGCGATAATGTCATCGCAACGCTTTTGAGTTCGCTCCGGGTCGAGATGGCGCTCGGTCACAGGCCGGACACCGGCTATGTCGAGCATCTGGCTGCGCTCGTCAGCATGCGCGTGGCGATGCTGGCCGGCAAGCAGCTCCCGGCCCCGCGTTACGGCCGTCTCAGCCGCCGCACGTTTGCCCGCATCCGGGAATACATCGAGGCACGCATCAACTCCGACATTTCGCTGCGCGAGCTGGCGGCTGTCGCAGAGATGGGAGTCGACACGTTTGCGCGCCGCTTCAAGGCGACGACCGGTCTTGCACCCTACGCCTACGTGATCGAGGAACGGGTCCGGCGGGCGGAAGTCGTGTTGCGTGAAACCGGGTCGTCCATCGGCACCATTGCCTTTCGCTTCGGCTTCTCTAGCCAGAGCCACTTCACCGCGACGTTCAGGCGCCTCAGGGGCATGACTCCTCGGGCCTACCGGGTGCAGTTTTCTCCGGAATCCTGATAGTGCCGCCGATTTCCTGAAAGAAATGCCGAGCCTGCCGGACCACGTCCATAAGCGTCAATGAGCGCACCCGACGCGCCCGCTGTCGGGCCGGGGTCGCTGTCGAGCCCTTATC
Organism: Mesorhizobium sp. M0830; assembly: GCF_040319965.1. Taxonomy (NCBI): domain Bacteria; kingdom Pseudomonadati; phylum Pseudomonadota; class Alphaproteobacteria; order Hyphomicrobiales; family Phyllobacteriaceae; genus Mesorhizobium; species Mesorhizobium sp. M0830. The sequence goes on from NZ_JAMYOR010000053.1 coordinate 1,213, forward strand.
ACTGCGCCCGGGAGATCACGCATGGCTGAGACGGACAACAGGAACGGACCGACGCGTCGAGCGGTGCTGGAGGGAGGGGCCGCGACCGGTCTGCTGCTAGCAACCGGGCTACCGGTTGAAGCCCAGCAAATGGAGCCCGCCGTCGCAGCCGCATCCACCACGCCGGGACCAACGATGCCGGTGTCGCTGCGCATCAACGCCAGGGACTTTGCCGTCGAGCTCGATCCTCGGACAACGCTGCTCGACACGTTCCGCAATCATCTCGGCCTTACCGGTTCGAAAAAAGGCTGTGATCACGGCCAGTGCGGCGCCTGCACCGTCCTCGTCAACGGGCGTCGGATCAATTCTTGCCTGACGCTCGCTGTCATGCATGAGGGCGACGAGATCACCACTGTCGAAGGGCTCGCCGACGGCGACCGGCTTCATCCCGTTCAGGCCGCCTTCATTGCACGCGACGGCTTCCAGTGCGGATATTGCACGCCCGGCCAGATCTGCTCCGCGGTTGGCATGCTGGGCGAGGCCAGGGAGGGTTGGCCGAGCCATGCCAGCGACGAAGTGGCGGCAGCCTCGGTCGCGCTCGACGATGCCGAGATCCGCGAGCGGATGAGCGGCAATATCTGCCGTTGTGCTGCCTATCCGAACATCGTCGCCGCCATCCGCAACGCGGCAGGGGAGGCGTGAGCGATGCGGGCTTTCACCTATGAGCGCGCCGGGAGTGCGGAAGAGGCGGCCGCCGCGGTTGCCAATCGGCCGGATGCCAAATTCATCAGCGGCGGCACCAATCTCCTCGACCTGATGAAGCTCGATATCGAGCAGCCGGCGCATCTCGTCGACGTCAGCCGCCTGCCGCTCGACCGGATCGAGGAAACGGAGGAGGGCGGCCTGCGCATCGGCGCGCAGGTCCGCAATAGCGATCTTGCCGCCGAGCCGCGGGTGAGGTCGCAATACCCGATGCTCTCACAAGCGCTGCTGGCGGGGGCTTCCGGTCAGATCCGCAACAAGGCCTCGACCGCCGGCAATCTCCTGCAGCGCACGCGCTGCTTCTATTTCTACGACCGCAACATGCCGTGCAACAAGCGCGAGCCGGGTTCCGGTTGTGCCGCGCTGCAAGGCTTCAACCGCATGCATGCGATCCTCGGTGCAAACGACGCCTGCATTGCTGTTCATCCCTCCGACATGGCGGTTGCCATGGCCGGGCTCGACGCCAGGATCGAGACCTTGTCGCCAGGTGGCGAAGCTCGCACCATTCCGATCGGCGATCTCCATCGCCTGCCCGGGACAACGCCCGACGTGGAGACCACGCTCGGTCATGGGGAGATGATCACCGCGGTCACCTTGCCGCCCCCTCCGCCCGGTCGGCAACTCTACCGCAAGGTGCGCGACCGCGCCTCCTATGCTTTCGCGATGGTGTCGGTGGCGGCGATCGTCGAGAAAAGTGGCGATCGCATACGCAGCGCCCGCATCGCCATGGGCGGGGTCGCGGCCAAGCCCTGGCGCGCGACCGCGGCTGAGCAAACGCTCGCCGGCTCGGTGGCGTCCGATGGCGCTTTTACCGAAGCCGCCGAAGCCGCGCTGGCCGAGGCAGTCGGGCATGGCGACAATGATTTCAAGATCCCGCTGGCCAAACGGACGCTGCGGCACACGCTTGCCGCAGCCGCAGTCGAGCGCGCGTAAGGTCATGCAGAGACGATGGCCCCGAACGGCCGTCCCTAGATGTTTGTCCCGCAGTCGACGGGCCGGTGGCAAGGAGATAGACATGAAACTCACGCGACGCGCCGTTACAGCCGCCAGTGGCGGCCTTCTCGTCGCGCCCGCCACCGCTTGGGGCGCCGCGTCAGATACTGAGCTTCGTCGCGAACTTGAAGCGGCCGTGGAAGCCTTCTTTGCCGGCTGGGCTTCCGGCGACTGGTCGGCTTTCCTCGATCGTTGCGACGAGACGATGACCTTCCAATTTCCGGTTGGTGAGCAACGGGGTAGACACGAACCGCCGAACGGCAAGCGCGCGCTCGCAGCGTGGACCGCCGCACATAAAGCGCAGGGTAACAGGATCACGGAATCGATCGTTGATCTTAAGCTCTTCGCCTCCGATTGGATCATCATTTGCGATCGCGGGAGTGGGACGATCGGCGGCGGGCCCTATACGGGCCTGCACGCGCTTTTCATGCGGGCCGGCCCGACGGGGCGGCTGATCGAGTTTCGAGAGTATTTCGGCGATATTGCTACGTGAACAGCAGCTGCGCGGCGATCACGAAGAGCCATGCTGCGGCTATGTGAGTTTCCGAGAACCGAACATTCCAGGTGAGCCCATGCACAAGACCACGACGCTTCGCGGACAGTCCGCAGATTCGACCGGCTTTGTTTCCCGTTCAACGGTGAAATCTTCCCCACATGCTGAATTCATTGGTCGTCCGGTCGACCGCATCGACGGGCCGTTCAAGGTGACGGGCCGCGCGACATACGCCTATGAACATCCAATCGACGGCGTAGCTTATGGCTATGTCCTCGGCGCTGCCATCGCCAAAGGTCGCATCGCGGAGATCGATATCTCGGACGCCGAAAGGGCACCGGGCGTAGTCGGCGTCATGACGCACCGAAATGCTCCGCCACAACCGGATTTTGGCCCGGCGGTGACACCGACCGTACCGGAGGTTTTCACGCGCGCCCGACCGGCGCTCAACAGTGACCGCGTACGCTACTATGACGAGCCGGTGGCGCTGGTCGTCGCGGAGACGTTCGAGGCGGCGCGCGCCGCCTCGGGACTCATCAAGGTGCGCTACGAAGAGGAGGTGGGCACCTACGATCTACAAGCGCATCTCAGCGATGCCTATGCACCCAGGCGAACAAATGCCGGCCTGGCGACGGACAGCGTTGTCGGCGACTTCGAGAGCGCCTTCGCACAAGCTCCGGTCAAGGTCGATGCCACGTATCGGACGCCCTTCGAGCACCATAACCCAATGGAACCGCATGCGACGATCGCCGTCTGGTCAGGAGACGAGTTGACGATCCATACATCGGCGCAAACGCTTGCGAATTACAGGGCAGGCATTGCCACCACGCTCGGCATGCCGCCGGAGCGCGTGCGCATCGTCAGCCCCTTCGTCGGCGGAGGCTTCGGTTCCAAGTTGATTATCCATGCCGACACGGTGCTGGCAGCGCTTGCAGCGCGGGTCTTGCAGCGTCCGGTGAAGATCGCGCTTACGCGCCAGCAGATGTTCGCCAACACCGGCCACCGCGCCGAGATGATCCATCAGCTGCGCTTCGGTGCGGATAGCGACGGACGGCTCACCGGGATCTCGCATGACGTCTGGTCGGCGACGTCGAGCTTCGAGGAGTATTGCGAGCAGACGGCAGCCTTTGCCCGCTCGCTCTACGCGGCGCCGAACCGCCTTACCCGCCATCGCTTGGTTCGACTCGATATCAATCGCGGCGAATGGATGCGCTCGCCCGGCGAAGCGCCGGGCATGCTAGCCTTCGAATGCGCCATGGACGAACTTGCCGAGCATCTTAGGCTGGATCCGATCGAGCTCAGGATTCGCAACGAGCCGACACAGGATCCGGAGCGCGGTGTGCCGTTTTCGACCCGCAACCTCGTGGCCTGCATGGAGGAGGGTGCGCGTCGTTTCGGCTGGCAGGGGCGGGATCCGGTGCCCGGCCGCACCCGGGAGGGCCGCAACCTCATTGGCTACGGCATGGCGGCGGCGATCCGTCCGAACTATATAGGCGCGACGACGGCGCGGGTCGCGATCGACCGGGACGGCCAGGTCACGGCACGGCTCGACATGACAGATATCGGCACCGGCACCTATACGATCTTGACTCAGATCGTCGCGCAAAACCTTGGCTTGCCGCTCTCATCTGTCAAGGTGGAGCTTGGCGACAGCCTTTTCCCGCGCACCGCCGGCTCCGGCGGCTCCTGGGGTGCGACGAGTTCGGGTTCCGCGCTGCATCAGGCGTGCAGCATCCTCAAGCAGCGGATCCTGGAAGTGGCGCGGTCGAGCGAAGCTTCGCCGTTCCGTGGCGTCAATGTCAGCGAGGCGAACTTCGCCCACGGCGAAGTCAGGATCGGCGAGCGTTCGGCAAGGCTGAGCGATCTCATTCGCAATATTGCCCCGGACGGGTTCGTGGCCGAAGGCTCAGTTGCCGCCGCCAATGCCACCGAAACCTACAAGGCCTATTCCCAGCACTCACACGGCGCCCATTTCGCCGAGGTCGCGGTCGATTGCGATACAGGCGAAATCCGGATGCGTCGCTTTCTGGCAGTGATTGGCGCCGGCCGCATCCTCAACCCGAAAACCGCGCGCTCACAAATCATCGGCGGCATGAGCTGGGGCATCGGCGCCGCGCTGATGGAGGAGACGGTGCTCGATCGGCGCCACGGCCACTTCGTCAACCACGACCTTGCCGAGTATCACGTCCCGGTCAATGCCGATATCGGCGCGATGGAGGTCGTCTTCCTCGAGGAACACGATGACAAGGCCAATCCACTCGGCGCCAAGGGATTAGGCGAACTTGGCGTCTGCGGGGCGGGGGCTGCTGTCGCCAACGCCGTCTACAACGCCACCGGCGTCAGGGTGCGCGAATTTCCGATCACCCTTGACAAGGTGCTGCCTGGCTTGCCCTTGACCGCCATCTGATCCGGCAAGCACCAGGACGAAGGCGCCAACACGCTCGCCCTTGAGTCCGCGAAGGCTTTTGCTAACCTGACTGTCCCGCCAGCAAACCGCGAGGACATCGAGGACATATGGAACAGGATAGCCAGACGCTTCACGGCGACGGCATCTCGGCGACTGTCGTCGGGCAGGGCGCCGAACTGGTCTCTCTGCGCGATGCCGACGGCACAGAGTTTCTATGGCAGGCCGGCCCGGAATGGCGGCGTCACTCGCCGGTGCTGTTCCCGATCGTCGGGCGGCTCAAGGGCGACCAGTTGCGCCATCGCGGCCGAACCTATCCGATGACGCAGCATGGGTTCGCGCGCGACAAGCCGTTTGCCTGGGCGCAGAGGCGGCCAGGGTCCTGCACGCTGGTTCTCACCGACGACGCCGATACCCGCGCACACTACCCATTCGCCTTTCGCCTGGCGGTGACCTACACGCTGGACCGCCGGCAGCTCGGCGTGACCTTCGACATCACCAACACCGGCGACGAGCCGCTTCCGGCGTCGATTGGGGCGCACCCGGCATTCAATTGGCCATTGCTGCCGGAGCTGGCCAAGACGGATTACCAGCTGGCCTTTGCCGAGGACGAGGGTGCGCCGATCCGCCGGCTGAAGGACGGTTTGCTGTTGCCGACGCCGCAGCCGACGCCTGTCGAGGGCAATATCCTCAAGCTCTCCGAACGGCTGTTCGACGAGGACGCGGTCATTCTCGATCGGCCTGCCAGCACCAGCGTGCGCTACGCCTCCGAGCGTGGTCCGGCGATAGAGATGTCGTGGCAAGGGGTTCAGGAGTTGGGCATCTGGTCAAAGCCGAGCGGCGCGCCGTTCCTGTGCATCGAGCCCTGGCACGGCATCGCAAGCCCGGTGGACTTCGACGGCGATTTTGTCGACAAGCCGGGACTGATGCGGGTCGCGCCCGGTGGGAAGCGCGTGCTGAGCTATCAGATACGGCTGCCGTGACGTGCCTGCAGATCCAGCCACACCGGCGGTGCCCAATGCCTGACGACAGCCCCAGTTCGGCGGTGTTGGCAGCTTTTGCGCCGGCAGCTGTTCACGATAGGAATTTTTTCTTGATTCCGTGACCTCAGCTATGGTACAAGTTTGTCTATGGTGCTGATTCGCGCCAGTGACCCGCCTTACAGGCGGGTTTTTCGTTTGATGCTCCGTCAGCCAACGCACCGGCGAAGGCTGCGAAGGAACCCGTTCACATTGACCAGGAGGCGCGCGGCGGTCAGGCCGACAGGACGAGAACGAATCCACTCACCTGTCCCGCCGGGGGAACCGGGTGCGGTTCACGTTGTTACTCCAGCGGGCGGTCGTTGGCCGTCGGATTGGAGTCATCATACCATGACCAATGGTCGTTCACCTGAAAACGTTCTGGTTACGCTTCCCACGATTGATGCAAAGGCCGCGCCGACACTCAACAACACCGAGGCCGAGGTGTTCTATTCGGAGGCGATCCGCGAACTCACCGGCACGGACATTCCTTTTCTTGTCGCTGGAACATACGCCTTAAGTGCCTATACGGGCGTCACCCGCCAGACCAAGGATCTCGATATCTTCTGTAAGGCGGGCGACTATGCGCGCATCCTCGCCCATTTCAAACAGCTTGGATATGCGGTCGAAATCGAAGACGATCGGTGGCTTGGAAAAGTGTTCAAGGGCACGCATTTCTTCGATGTCATATTCGGCTCCGCCAATGGCATGATGCCTGTTGGCGATCTGTGGCTGGAACACGCCCGGCAGACCGAGCTGCTGGGCAACCGGGTGAGAATTATCGGGCCGACCGAGCTTGTCTGGTCCAAATGCTTCATCCAGGACAGGGGGCGTCACGACGGAGCCGATATCGCTCATACGATTCTCAAGGCGCATGACCAGATCGACTGGCACAGGCTGCTTTCCTATCTGGAGGTTCATTGGGAGGTGCTGCTGATGCATCTGCTCAATTTCAGGTGGATCTATCCGAGCGAGCGCGATCATGTTCCGGCTTGGCTGCTCGATGAATTGCTGGACCGCCTCGCCAAGCAGCGACAATTGCCGTCTCCTAGAATGAAGATCTGCCGCGGGCGCCTGCTTTCGCAAGTCGACTACGAAATCGATGTCAAGGAATGGGGCTTTGCCGGTGTCGGCGGCGCGGGAGAATTTCGCGATGGCTGATCGCATCAGGAAGGCCACGCCGGGGGACGGCAAACGCATGCTCAAGATTGCCGCGCTAGGCGACCTGCATGTCAGGGAAGATGGCCATGCCTCTTATCGCGACCTTTTCGGCGAGATATCGCGCGAAGCCGATGTACTCGTACTCGCGGGCGATCTCACCAATCTCGGTAAGCCTAGTGAGGCGGAGCTCCTCGCCGAAGATCTGCGCAATTGCTCGATCCCGGTGGTGGCCGTGCTCGGCAATCATGACTACGAGTCCGATGCGGCAGAAGATGTCACCAAGATCCTGCGCCAGGCGGATGTTCACCTCCTCGACGGGCAGGCGATCGAAATTGGGGAGGTCGGCTTTGTCGGTGTGAAGGGGTTCGTAGGCGGTTTCGGGTCGCGCATGCTTGGCTCCTTCGGCGAACCGGCGATCAAAGCGATGGTCGCGGAAAGCGTCAGCGAAGCAATGCGGCTCGAAAATGCGATGCGGCAGGTCCGCGCGAAACGCACGATCGTGGTCCTTCACTACGCGCCGGTCGTGGAGACCGTTGCAGGAGAGCCGCCGGAGATATTCCCGTTTCTGGGCTCTTCACGTCTAGCGGAGACGATCGATCGGTTCCAGGTCAGCGCCGTCGTGCATGGCCATGCGCATCGCGGCTCGTACAAAGGTCAAACGCCTGGCGGAGCCAAGGTCTACAACGTCGCCATGCATGTGGCCAAGCCGAGCGGCCGCCCCTATGCCTTGCTCGACATCTGATGCGCGTTGGCATGCAGCCTGACCAGGTTCAATCGACCTGGTTCAATTCGCTGCGTTGATCGACTTCGCCAGCTCTTCCAGTTTCTTGGGATCGTTGCCGTGGCGACGCACCAGTTCGCGGGCTTGCTTGGAGGGCAAATCGGTTGCGACGGCAAGCTGCCGCACCTGGAGATCGTCGATGGCAACCTGCGGCAAGGTGTTTTCGAAATCTGCTGCCTTGTCCTTCATGGCGGTTCTCCTCGCTGTCTTTCCAAGACAACGGCTTGAGAATCGGACCGGTTCCGAAAGATATGCAAAACCCGAAGGCCAAGGCCTCGTCGCGACCACCAGCATGTGCGATTCCACTGCGCAATGATCAGAGCGGTAAGGGGTTTAGCCAGGAACCATGGCGGGGTGGATGAGTTGTCCAGGCTGAACGGAGATGACCTCGATGCCCCAGCCAAGAGAACCCGATCCAAATCGCGATGTACCCATGCCGGCTCCGACGTGGAAGCCTGAGCCGATCGAGGAGCCCGAACCGGAAGGGCTGCCGGACGAAACTCCGCTGCCCAATCCGGACGAGAATGAAGAGCCTCCAGTGCAGGCGACATCTGGTTCGCAAGCGCGAGGCCGCAAGTTGAAGCAATCGGACAATTGACGACAACCGCGGTCGTCTCGTACTCGGCGTCTAGGAGACCGAAAAGAAGCAAGACCAGGCACGGCAGCCGTGGTGACGCTTCAAAGTTCGGCTGATTTTTCCAAGGGGAATTCTATGCCCGATATCCGTTCTCCTCGTCTCGCTGTTCTCATTGATGCCGACAACGCGTCATCCAAGATCGCTGATGGCCTGTTCGAAGAGATCGCCAAGCTCGGCGAGGCAAGCGTCCGCCGCATTTACGGCGACTTCTCCGGCGTCCGATCCAAAGGCTGGGCCGACATCCTCTCGAAGCATGCCATCATCCCACAACAACAGTTTGCCTACACAACGGGGAAGAATGCGTCGGACATCACCCTGGTGATCGATGCAATGGACCTGCTTCACAGCGGTCGCTTCGACGGTTTCTGCCTGGTTTCGTCGGACAGCGATTTCACTCGTCTCGCGGCACGTATCCGCGAGCAGGGCATCGATGTATTTGGCTTCGGCGAACAGAAGACCCCGGAGAGTTTTCGCCAGGCTTGCCGCAAATTCGTCTACACGGAGAACCTGCTTGCAACGACGCACACAAATAGTGAGGACACAAGCCGGGCCACAAACCCTCTTCAGTCTCCCAGCGCCGCCACGCCAATCATTTCGAAAGTCATCGCGCAGATGGAGAGCGAGGACGGTTGGGTCCCACTCGGTGCTGTCGGCACTCAACTCGCCAACCTGGCGTCGGACTTTGATCCGCGGACCTTTGGGTTCCGGAAACTAAGTGATCTCGTGCGGAAAACGAATTCTTTCGAGATCGACCATCCCGAAGGTGGATCGTTGCGAATCCGCATTAAGCCGGCGGCAGCCAGGCAGGCAAGGTCGAAAGCTCGCCGATGAGCGGGTGTCGACGTAAAGGCCTCTCGATCATGCTGCGAATGGCGCTTTCGCCTTCAGTCCCTGTCGGACAGCACCGCGACGCCGAAGAGCGCCGCCTTCTTGGTGATCAGTCCTTCCAGGTCCGCGTCCGACCGCTCCGTCCCCGTGCGTTCCCGCAGCGCGGCGATTGCTGCCTTCATCGATAGCAACGCGTTGCATCGCTCGTTCAGCAGTTCGTCGACAGCGGCGGCCACATCGCACGTCTCAACATGCGGCAACATTGAACTGGCTCCTTTCCTATCGGACGGCACGCCTGCTGTCGCGAGGAACGGCGGGCTTGCCGTTAGTCAATAACCTTCACAATCTTGCGTGTGCCCGGGTCGACCAGCACTGTGTGATTGCCGACGACGACATATTTGTATTTGACATCGGGAACATCGATCGACCGAAGTTCGACCGTGTCGGGCAAAGCGGAACCGACACTGAGTTCCACCCCAAGAAGATTGATCGATGCCAGCGGATGCTTGTGCACATATTCGCGGATGACCGTCTGCTGTTCGGGCGTGACAATCACCTCGTCCGCGGTGGCCACGCCGATGCCGGCGAGCAGAATAAGCCCGGCGGCGGCAGGAATCAGATGACTTCTCATCGTCTTCTCCTATTCCTGGAAGGGGAGATCCGCCTTTCACTGCTTCGCAAACGGCGAACCCGTCTTTCTAACGTTCACCGAGACCCCTTGTTCCGTGAGCGACGACTAATTGATCGGGCTGTTGAGGTACCGTAGCGGCCGCTCAGCAGCCGCCATGAATCGCTCTGTGACGCGTGATTTCGCGCGACCAAACGGCGCGGCGGCGTCGGATTCGCACAATGGGATTCTGGGGCGGTATTCAGGCTAGCTGTCGGCGAGCCAATCTTGGAGGCTGCGGGCGAAGCTTCGCGGCGCGACGAGATCGCACGAGGTCTCGCCGGTGCGAAGCAAGAGTACCGGCACATGGTGGAAGGAAGTCTGCACGGCCCGGCCCGGAGCGGTGGTCGGCGCGTGCCAGTCGACGGCTATGCAGGTTGAGAGAACGCTCGCGATGTCGGCCCCCGCCAGGCTGAAACGCACGCGGCCTTCGCCAAGGCAAACCGAACAGCCGAGATCCGGATCGATTGCAAGGGACGGCGCTTGCGTCCCGTCGTCGAGCGCCAGCCAGAGACGGCGCGGTGCAATGCGAATGATAAGAAGGTTCTTGTGACGAACCGTCTCTCCGACCGAGGCGGGAAGTTTCGTGCCGAGCGCCGCCGAGAGGCTCGATTCGAATTGCCTCAGCGTTCCGTCCCAGCCCTCGACCTGGATGAGCGGGCAATCGGCCACGGACAGGCTGGAATCCGGGCTAGCCATGCAGTCGTTCTCCTTGCGGATCGAGGAATACCGGCGAGACGATGCGGGCACGCACCGTTTCGGCCTTCATGGGATAGACGGCCACGACCTCGCTTCCCTCCGTCGCCTCATCGCCGGCAAGCAGTGCCAGCCCAACATAGTGGCCGCGTTCGGGGCTGAAGGTGACGGAGGTGACGCGCCCGCGTCCGTGGCCGTGAGCTTTCTCGCCTGGCAGGAACAGGATGGCGCCACCGCGCAGTCGCTTTCCGTCCTCGATGCATTCCAGACCGACCAGTCGTTGCCGGTCAGGTGCCAGCAAGGCCGGGCGCCGCCGCAGCACATCGCCGACAAAGCCGCTGCGCTTGCCGACGATACGGCCAAGGCCGAGATCGTCGAGCGTCGTGCGTCCATCGATTTCAGGCCCTGCGACATGGCCCTTCTCGACGCGCAGCGCACCAAGCGCCTCGACGCCGTAGGGCTTCAGGTCGAACGGCCTGCCGGCTTCGAGCAAGCGGCTCCAGAGCTGTTCACCGGCAGTTGCGCCGACGTAGATTTCATAGGCCCGCTCGCCGGAATAGCTGAGGCGCAGGATCCGCAGCGCGCGGTCTTCCCATTGGCTTTCGAGTACTCCCATATGCGGCAGCGCTTCGTTGGAAACGTCGAGCGACGGAAATGCCGCCGCCAGGGTCGCACGGCTCTTCGGTCCGGCGACCGACATCGCCGCCCATTCATCGCTCACCGAGGTGACGGCGACGCGCAGTTCCGGCCATGCGGTATCGAGCAGGAATTCCAGCCGCGACAGCACGTCGGCGGCCTTGGCCGTCGACGTGGTCATGAAGAACCGGCTTTCCGCCAGCCGCGTCGTGGTACCGTCGTCGAAGACGATGCCGTCGTCGCGCAGCATGACGCCGTAGCGGGCACGGCCGACTTGCAGCTTGGCGAAGCCGTTGGCGTAGACCCGGTCGAGGAACATGGCGGCGTCCGGACCCTGGACGTCGATCTTGCCGAGGGTGGAGATGTCCATCAGACCAGCGGCCTGTCGCACGTTTCGCATTTCGGCGACGTAGGCTTCATTCACATCGGCTCCGGACTGCTTGTAAAACCAGGGCCGCATCCAGAGGCCGACTTCCAGCATGTCGGCGCCGTTCGCCAGATGCCAGTCGTGCATCGGCGTGCGGCGGAATGGCTTGAAATGATGGCCGGTGGTGCGGCCTGCAAGGGCACCGATGGCGACCGGCGTGAAGGGCGGGCGGAAGGTCGTGGTGCCGGTCTCGGGAACCGTTATGCCACGCAGGGCGGCCATCGCCGAAAGGGCCGGGAAATTGCTGGTCTTGCCCTGGTCGGTGCCCATGCCGAGCGTTGTGTAGCGTTTCAGGTGCTCAACCGCCTCATAGCCTTCGCGATGGGCGAGTTCGACGTCCTTTGTCGTCACGTCCATCTGGAAATCGACAAAGGCTTTTCCGCGTTGGGCGGACGGGATTTCGCGAAGCATGGTCGTAATGGTCTCGCCCAGATCGAGCTTTGAAGGAACTGATACATGCGCCGACTTGCCACAGAAGGATGCAGCTTCAACGCCGGCACGATGACCGTCCTCGATGGCATCGGCGGTAGCATAGTTTCCCATCATTGCGCCGGCGCCGAAACGGTCGGCTGGAAAGATGCCTGGCACGAAGCCGTCGATGTCTTCGCGATATCGGGGCTTGACGCCCAGATGCGAAGTGAGGTGCACGGTCGGCGACCAGCCGCCGGACACGCAGACCAGATCGCAGGCGGCCTCGGACTGGCCGTACGGTCCGGCGAGTGTCGCGCCCGTGACGGCACGGCCGCCATGCAGGTCGACAATGCGCGTTGCGGCCCGCACTGTGACGCCGATGCGTGCGGCTTCCGCTACAAGCGCCGTTGGCGGTGCGGCGCGCAGATCGGCAACCGTTACCTCTGCGCCGGCTGCGGCATAGTCGAAGGCGGTGCGCCAGGCGCTGTCATTGACAGCAGTGATGATAACTTTCCTGCCCGGCAGAACGGCGAAGCGGTTGAGGTAGGTCCGGGCGGCCGAGGCAAGCATTACGCCGGGCCGATCGTTGTTCGCAAACACCATTGGACGCTCCATGGCGCCGGTTGCGAAAATGATCGAGCGGGCGCGAAGCAAAGTGATTGTTTGCCGAGCTTCGCCGGTTCGCAGCGGGTCGACTTGGTCGCGTTGTTCGACCAGGCCTATGACATTGCCGTCATAGACGCCGAATGCGCTGGTCCGCTTCATCAGCGTGACGGTTTTGAAGCTGTTCAGTTCGGATTCGACATGGCTCAACCATGAGGCCGCCGTGCCGTCCGACCGTTCCGCCAGAAGCTGGCCGCCGAGCAGGAAATCCTGTTCGATCAGCGCTACTCGCGCGCCGGCTGCGGCGGCAGCCCGCGCCGCCGACAACCCAGCCGGACCACCACCGACAATTGCCACATCGGCAAAGGCATGACGGACGACGTAGCGATCGGGATCCGGCTCGGTGCCGGCTCTGCCGAGGCCGGCCGCCTTGCGGATGAAGTGCTCGTAGACCTTCCAGGCGCGCCGCGTCGGACCCATAAAGGTCTTGTAATAGAAGCCGGCAGAAAGAAACGGCGCGAACTGGCCATTGACGCTTTGCACGTCGAACGCGAGCGACGGCCAGCGGTTCTGGCTTTCGGCGACCATGCCGTCGTCAAGTTCCAGCGTCGTCGCCGGCAGGTTCGGCTCGCGCCGGCCCGCTGTCCCCAGCGTGACCAGTGCGTTCGGCTCCTCCGGCCCGGCGGAAAGAATGCCGCGCGGACGATGATATTTGAAGCTGCGTCCAACCAGGGTGACGCCGTTGGCGAGCAGCGCGGATGCGAGCGTGTCACCACGATATCCGGTCATCTTTCGGCCGTCGAAGCTGAATTCGACGGGATAAGAGCGGTCGATGCGACCACCGCCGGGTAGCCGATTGTTCTGGACGTTCATGCCTGCGATGTCCTGGCGAAGGTGACCGAAGAAACGACGTGATTGCGCGTGTCGCGCTCGACCACCAGCCACTGGCGGCAGCCGATCACGTGCTGCCAGAACTCGCGGTGGAGGCCTGCAGGGTTTTTCCGGACATAGACATAAGCGTACCAGGCCTCCGGATCGGGGTCATCATGGGGCGGACGCCTGACGGAAGCATCGCCGCCATAGCGGAACTCGTCATGGTCACGCGGACCGCAGCAGGGGCATTCGATGCGCAGCATTTTTTTCCGCCTCCTATTGCAGCCAGGCGGAGGGGCCTGCGCCGGCTTCGTCCAGCGTATGGCCAGTCCGGAAACGGTCGAGCCCGTAGGCCGCGATCAAGGGATGCGGCTTGCCGGTGGCGATCGTGTGGGCGAAGCACCAGCCGGAAGCCGGCGTCGCCTTGAAGCCGCCATAGCACCAGCCACCGTTGAGATAGAGGCCGTCGATCGGCGTCGGGCAGATGATCGGACTGGCGTCCGGCGTCATGTCCATCACGCCGCCCCAATGTCGCAGCAGACGGATGCGCGAGATGCACGGCATCAAGGCGACCGCCGCCTCCGCCACTTCGCGCACGACGCCGAGATTGCCGCGCTGGGCGTAGGAATTGTAGCCGTCGAGATTGCCGCCGAACACCAACCCGCCCTTGTCCGACTGGCTGACGTAGAAATGATCGGCGCCGTAGGCGACGACATGGTCGACCAGCGGCTTCAGCGGTTCGGTGACGAACGCCTGCAGGACATGGCTTTCGATCGGCAGTTCAAGGCCGGCCTTGGCACCGAGAATGGATGTATGGCCGGCGACGGCAAGCCCGACCTTGGCGGCGCCGATCCGGCCTTTCGTCGTTTCGACGCCGACGATCCGCTCGCCGTCGCGAATGAAGCCCGTCACTTCGCAGTTCTGGATGATGTCGACGCCATAGCCATCGGCGGCGCGCGCATAGCCCCAGGCGACGGCGTCGTGGCGCGCGGTGCCCGCGCGGCCCTGGAAGATGGCGCCATGGATCGGAAAGCGGGCCGTGTCGGAAAAATCGAGATAAGGTACAAGGCGGCGTACGTCCTCACGATCGAGGATGTCGGCGTCGATGCCGTTCAGCCGCATGACGTTGGCGCGGTGGCCGAAGCCGTCGAGCTGATCGGCCGAATGCGCGGTGACGAGTTGGCCGCGCTGCGAAAACATGACGTTGAAGTTCAGCGCCCGCGACATGCCTTCCCAGAGCTTCATCGAGAATTCGTAGAACTGGGTGTTGCCGTCGAGCAGGTAGTTGGAGCGGATGACGGTGGTGTTGCGGCCGACATTGCCACCGCCGATGTAGCCTTTCTCAAGCACGGCGACATTGCGAATACCGTGGTTCTCGGCGAGGTAGAATGCCGTGGCGAGGCCGTGACCGCCGCCGCCGATGACGATCACATCGTAGGACGGTTTGGGCTCCGCCGCCCGCCAGGCGCGCTGCCAGTTCTTCTGGCCGGACAGCGCATTGCGGAAAATCTGGAATGCCGAGTAAGGCGCCATCCGTGCGGGCCTATCGAACGATCGGGCCGGTCGGCGTGCGGGTCAGCACTTCGGCACCCGCATCGGTCAACAGCACGGTGTTGGAGACGAAGTCATCGCCACGACCGGTGCCCATCAGCCAGGACAGGATGTGGAAGCTCATCCCGGTCTCGATATCGAGATCGGAATCGTGCCGCAGCCCGGTCACCGAATTGCCACCGGTCCATGATGGCGGCTGGCCGGCGCCGACGAGATAGCCGCAGTGATGGCGGCGATAGTGGGCAAGGCCGGCCTCGTCGGCGACGGCCTGCCAGGCGGCGTAGACATCGCGCGCCTTGGCCCCGGGCCGCAGCGCCTTGACGACCGCATCGAATGCCTTGGCGGTCACTTCGGCCATAGCGGCGTCTTCGTCGCTGATATAGCCGATGCGAACGAGCCGGCCGAGCGGCGCGTGGTAGCGCGAGATGCAGCCGGACAGTTCGACGAAGACCGGCTCACCCTTGCGATAAATGCCGTCGCCCCAGGTCGTATGCTCCTCGCCAAGCCGCGCGGCCGGGCGGATGAACGGGCCGAAGCCCGGCGCATGGCCACCGGCGCGGATCATCGCCGAAACACATTGGGCGGCGACCTCTTGCTCGGTGGCGCCGTCCGAGATCGCCGCGATCGCGGCCCCGGCGGCAGCGTCGGTCACCCTGGCAGCCTGCCGCATCAGGGCCTGTTCCTCGGCGCTCTTCACCCGTCGCATCCTGTCGACCAGACCGGAGACGTCGCTCCATTTGGCATCCACCTGCGCCTGGAGCGCCACGGCAAGCCCGTGGCTGAGGCCCGCCGTCCAGTACTCGAGGCCGATCCGCTTACCGGACAGGCCGAGTTCCGCCAGCACCCGCGCCGCAAGATCCGCCGCCGTTTCACTGTCGGAGTGGCCACGGAACGCCGCTGCCGTCACCTGCTTTTCGATCGTCACCCTTTCCATCGAACGGGTAACCAGAACCGGCTTACCCTCGAGCGGGACGATCAGCAGGTGAGGGGCAAAATAGCCCCAGTGATCGAGGCCGGTGAGATAGAAGACGTTCTCCGGCGAGGCGAAGACGGCCGCGTCGAGTTCGCGCTCGGCCAGTGCCATGCGGATCCTTGCAAGGCGGCCGGCGATTTCGGCTTCGGAAAAGGGATTGCGGTCCATTGGATATCCTCGAATTGCCAGTTCTTGCGCCGGTTGTCAGTCGATGACGATAAGTTCGCGCGCCACATCGCAGAGGCGTTCGCCGCCGCGATCCGTGACCACGAAGGATTCCGAGATGGCGATGCCGAAATCGTCGAGCCAAACGCCGGCCATGAAGTGGAAGCACATTCCGGATTGCATCTCGGTGGTGTCGCCGGGGCGAAGACTTGCTGTGCGTTCGCCCCAATCGGGCGGATATGCCAGCCCGACCGGATAGCCGACGCGGCTTTCCTTCTTCAGCCCGTTCTTGCGCAAAACAGCCTGCCACGCCGCTTCCACTTCTTCTGCGGTGTTGCCAGGTCGGGCCTTTTCGAGACCGGCGTCGACGCCCTCGACGATTGCCCTGGCGATATCGAGGATAGCCGCCGGCGGCTTGCCGAAATGCACGGTGCGCGTTAGTGCCGCGTGATAGCGGCGGCGCACGCCGGCAATCTCCAGGATCGCAAGCCCGCTGTCCGGCAGCGGCGCGTCGGACCAGGTTAGATGCGGCGTGCTGGTGCCCTCGCCAACGGGCATCAGCGGACAGATCGCGGCATAGTCGCCGCCCGCTCCGGGCACGCCCATGATCTGCGCGTGATAGATTTCGGCGATGACGTGGTTCTGGGGCACGCCGGGCCGCATCTTGTCGATGGCGCGGTTCATGGCATGCGTGCAGATCGCGCCGGCCTCGCGGATCAGCGCCAGTTCGGCTTCGGATTTGACCAGCCGCGCCCAATTGACGAGGTCGTGGTTGTTGGCGAAGTGCGCGTCGGGCAATCCTTGGGTGAGATGGGCGTGGCAGCGCGCGGTGTAGTAATGCGCGTCCATCTCGACACCGACGCGAGCGGTTCCCCAGCCGCGCGAGCGGATCAGCTGGGCGAGCTCGTCATAGGGATGTTCGACGGGCTGCTGCACCAGCCGTTCCGAGAACGGCACGATGTTTTTCTCCGGTAGGCCAGTGGTCAGGCGCGCGCTGCGGGCATCTTGAGCCCTGCCGAACCAGATCGGCCGGTCCTCCTCCAGATGGACGAGCACGCACTGCGGAACATAAAACGACCATCCGTCATAGCCGGTCAGCCAGCACATGTTGGCGGGATCCTGACAGACGATGAGGTCGAAGCCGGCCTGTTCCATGCGTGCCTTCACGCCAGCCAGGCGCTGCGCATATTCCGCCTGCGTAGATGCCCCGAAATGGTTCGCGCTCGTCACCTGGATGTCCAGCCTTCTGGATATGATCCGCCCTTGGACGGGAAAATCGCTTAAATTGTGCACAACTGGATGGCTACGTGTCGTTCTGCTGTCTAATTTTCAAAGGTTTCTGCGTCTTGGCTTGCACAATGTCTAGGGCAGTTGTATACGTCTGGTCAAGCGCGTTTCAACCTCGAAGAAGGCCGCGACGCTGGGAACCATCATCAGTTGTTCAATGGGAGAAAAGCATGTTCAAATCATCGATCTCGCGCCGTATCGTCGTGAAGGCGGCGGCCTGTCTTGCTCTCGCCGCCACGTCACTGACGTCGCTGCCCGCTCACGCGGAAACCACCCTGGAGCGGGCCAAGAAGGACGGCTATATCCGCGTCGGCTTCGCCAATGAGGCGCCGTTCGGCTATGCCACGCCAGATGGTAAGCTGACTGGCGAGGCGCCCGAAGTCGCCAAGGCGGTGCTCGCCAAGATGGGCATCAAGCAGGTCGACGGCGTGCTGACCGAATTCGGCTCGCTCATTCCGGGTCTGAAGGCCGGGCGCTTCGACATCATCGCCGCCGGCATGTTCATCACTCCCAAGCGCTGCGCCGAGATCAACTACTCCGAGCCTTCTTACGGCATCGGCGAGGCCTTGCTGGTGGCAAAGGGCAATCCGAAGGCCGTGAAGGACTTTTCGAGCTTCAAGGACAATCCCGATCTCAAGCTCGCCGTGATGGCCGGCGCGGTCGAGGGTGGCTTTGCCAAGGATGCCGGTGTCGCGGCAGGGCAGATCGTTTCCCTGCCTGACCAGTCCAGCCTCGTCGCCGCCGTCCAGTCGGGCCGTGCCGACGCCGCTGCGCTAACCGCCCTGTCTATCGCCGACATGGCCAAGAAGGCCGACGGCGTGGAATCGACGAAACCATTCGGCGAAGTTGCCGGCAAGTCGGTGAAGGGCCACGGTGGCTTCGGCTTCCGCAAGGAAGACACCGATCTGCAACAGGCGTTCAACGCCGAGCTGAAGAAATTCCTTGGCTCGCCGGAGCATATCGCACTCGTCGAGCCGCTCGGCTTCGGCAAGGACTACCTGCCGAACAAGACCACCGCCGAGCTCTGCGCCGGCAAATAAGGTCCCAACTGCTGGGCGGCGCGAAGGCGCCGCCTCTTTTTCGGAGAGGCAGATGGGAATTGGCACGCTTGTAGCGATGCTGGCGATTGCACTCGCGGTCATCGGCATCCTGGCGACACAGCAGGCCTACAGCCTGTTTCTACCCGGTTTGCTGCAGGGCGCGGTCTTGACGATCGAGATCGCCATCCTTGGCAGCCTGCTCGCGATCATCATGGGCGTGCTTGCCGCGCTCGCCCGGCTCTATGGTCCGGCGCCGCTCAGATGGCTGGCAACGGTCTATGTCGAGATATTCCGCGGCACCTCGGCGCTGGTGCAACTGTTCTGGCTGTTTTTCGTGCTGCCGCAATTCGGCGTTTCGCTCGACCCATTCCCGGTCGCCGTCCTGGCGCTCGGGCTGAACGTCGGCGCCTACGGATCGGAGGTCGTACGCGGCGCGATCCTGTCTGTCGCTCGCGGCCAGTGGGAGGGATGCACGGCGTTGAATATGAGCCGTGCCCAGATGCTGCGGCGCGTGATCCTGCCGCAGGCCTTTGTGGCAATGATACCTCCCTGGGGCAATCTATTCATCGAGCTTCTCAAATCGACCTCGCTGGTCTCGCTGATCACGCTCTCCGACCTTGCCTTCAAGGCGCAGCAGATGAACCAGAATACGTTCAAGACCATTCCGATCTTCACTCTCGTCCTGCTGATGTATCTCGTTATGTCGCTGGTCCTCACCATCGGCATGCGGCTGCTCGAAAGGCGGGCGTCGGCTGGTCTGGCGCGGGGGAAGGCAGCATGATCTGGGACTGGAATTTCACCCTCGAAATCCTGCCGGTGCTTGCGCACGCGGCGATCGTCTCGGTCGAAGCGACGCTGATCGGCTTCGTGCTTGCCGCCACACTGGGCCTGGTGCTGGCGGTCGTGCGCATCGCCATACCGCGGACCGGCTGGACGATCTCGGTTCTGGTTGAACTGATCCGCTCGACCCCACTGCTCATCCAGATATTTTTTATCTACTTCGTATTCCCGAAATTCGGCCTCGTGCTCGACGCATTCACCGCCGGCGTGCTTGCCATCGGCATCCACTACGCCGCCTATTGTTCCGAGGTCTATCGCGCCGGTTTCGACAACATCCATCGCGGTCAGTGGGAAGCCTCGATCGCGCTCAATCTGTCGGCCTGGACGACGTTTCGCGACATCATCATCCCGCAGGCGATTCCACCGATCGTTCCAGCACTGGGCAACTATCTCGTCGCCTTGTTCAAGGAGACGCCCTTGCTTTCCGCGATCGCCGTGATGGAGCTGATGCAGACGGCCAAGATCATCGGCTCGGAAACATTTCGCTACACCGAGCCGATCACGCTGGTCGGCCTGTTCTTCCTTGCCATGAGCCTGGTTTCAGCCGCGCTGATCCGGACTCTCGAACGCATGCTCAACCAGAGGGCCACGCGATGACGGAACAACCGATGGTCCGTTTTGACAATGTGTCGAAACGCTATGGCTCACTGACCGTCCTCGACGGGCTCAATCTTGAAATCGCGCGCGGTGAAAAGGTTTCCATCATTGGCCCTTCCGGCTCCGGCAAGACGACGGTGCTGCGAATGCTGATGACGCTGGAAACGATCAACGACGGCGTCATCTGGGTCGAAGGCGAGCCGCTGACCCACATGAAGAAGAACGGCATGCTCGTTCCCGCCGACCTTGCGCATATTCGCCGCATCAGGGCGAAGATCGGCATGGTGTTCCAATCCTTCAACCTGTTCCCGCACATGACGGCGATGGCGAACTGCATCGAGGCGCCGATGACGGTGCTTGGCATGAAACGCGCGGATGCAGAGGCGCGAGCAGCCGAATTGCTGGAACTGGTGGGGCTGGCTCAGAAGAAGGATCATTACCCGTCGCAGCTGTCCGGTGGCCAGCAGCAACGCGTCGCTATCGCCAGGGCACTGGCCATGCGACCCAAGATCATGCTGTTCGACGAGGTGACGTCGGCGCTCGACCCGGAGCTTGTCGGCGAAGTGCTGCAGGTGATAAGGCAGATCGGGCGCGAGCATGATCTGACCATGCTGATGGTGACCCATCAGATGGGCTTCGCCAAGGAGTTTTCCGATCGCGTTTGCTTCTTCTACCAAGGCAAGATTTGTGAGCAGGGGCCGCCAAACGAACTGTTCGGGGCGCCCAAAAACGAGCGGACACGGCAGTTTCTGCATGCTGTCCTGGAGGCTGGATGACGCTTGAAACGGATGCCGCGCCCACAGCCGTGACCCCGCGCCCGCTCTCGGCCCGGGAGCGGTTCGAGCGCATCTACCGGATCTTGCGCGACCGCATCTGCCTGCTGGACTATGCTCCGGGAAGCCATCTCTCCGAGGAAGAACTCGCCCAGGAATTCGAGATCAGCCGGACGCCGGTTCGGCGCGTGCTGGCGCGCCTCGAATCCGAAGGTCTTGTTCAATCCGTCCATGGCGTCGGCACGATCGTCACGGACGTCGATATCGAGGAACTCCAGCAGGTCTATCATCTGAGGCTGGAGCTGGCGCTTCTGGTCGGCAAGCTGTCGCCGATCCCGCGCAAGCCGGATGATCTCGATCGGATAAGGGCGCTTATCGCACGCTGTGACTCCGATATCCTCAACCCCGATCAGCGCGCTTTCTTGCGCCTTAACATGGATTTCTTCTACGAACTCACCGCGATGACCGGCAACCAGCCGCTGCGCGAGATCAGCGAGCGCCTGTATTTTCAAGTCGCGCGGGTCGTCCTGAAGATGATGCCGCAATTGGGCCTTGTCGAAGAATTCACCGCCTTCCGCCGGGAGATGGAGGAAGTCCTTGCCGCTGCGGAGATCGGAGACTGGGAATCGATCGGCCACATCAGGCGCGCCCACATCTCGATGAGCTTTCGCCGCATGATGCGTCACGCCGATGAGGCCACCGATTTCGACAATGGCGTGTGATCTGCGGCATGTGATCTGCGCACCGGTCAGCGGTCGATCTCGCCGAACACGATATCAAGTGAGCCGATGATTGCGGCGACATCGGCGATCATGTGCCCTCGGGACAGGAAATCCATCGCCTGCAGATGGGCGAAGGAAGGCGCGCGTATCTTGCATCGATAGGGAACGTTGCTTCCGTTCGAAACCAGATAGACGCCGAATTCGCCCTTCGGAGCCTCGACCGCCGCATAAACCTCGCCGGCGGGCACACGATGCCCTTCCGTGTAAAGTTTGAAATGCTGGATGGTTGCTTCCATCGAACGTTTCATCTTGGCACGTGGCGGCGGCGTGATCTTGTGGTTGGGAATCGCTACCGGCCCCTGGCCTTGCGGCGAGCGCAACTTTTCCAGGCATTGCTTCATGATCCGGACCGACTGGCGCATTTCCTCCATCCGAACCAGGTACCGATCATAACAGTCTCCATTTTTTCCGATCGGTATGTCGAAATCCATCTCGGGATAACATTCGTATGGCTGTGCCTTGCGCAGGTCCCATGCCGCTCCCGATCCGCGCACCATCACGCCGGAAAAGCCCCATGCCCAGGCGTCATCGAGCCCAATCGCGCCGACATCGCAATTGCGTTGCTTGAAAATGCGGCTGTTGGTGAGCAGGTCGTCGAGATTGTCGCAGACCTTGAGGAAGGGGTCGCAGAAATCCCAGATGTCGTCGAGAAGCTCGGAAGGCAGATCCTGGTGCACGCCGCCGATCCTGAAATAATTCGCATGCATACGGGCGCCCGAGGCGCGCTCGTAGAAGACCATCAACTTCTCACGCTCTGCGAAACCCCAAAGCGGCGGGGTCAGTGCGCCGATGTCCATGGCCTGGGTCGTGACATTGAGGAGATGCGACAGAAGCCGGCCGATTTCGCAAAAGAGGACACGGATAAGTTGCCCGCGCCTTGGCACTGATATTTCGAGCAATTTCTCGGCGGCGAGGCAGAAGGCATGCTCCTGATTCATCGGTGCGACATAGTCTAGCCGGTCGAAATAGGGCAGGGCCTGCAGATAGTTCTTGTACTCTATGAGCTTTTCCGTGCCGCGATGGAGCAGGCCGATATGCGGATCGGCTCGGTCGACAATCTCACCATCCAGTTCCAGCACCAACCGCAGGACCCCGTGGGCCGACGGATGCTGCGGTCCGAAATTGATGGTGAAGTTGCGAACAGCGGCTTCGGCCATGGCGGCTCTCCGCGACATCTGCGTTTCGTTGCTTCACGGCGTAGCCGTATGTTCGGACGGCCGATCAAGTTGTCGTTTGGATGATCAGCGTCAAAGTGCCATCACCATCGATGTTGGCGGCCACGACTTGTGAAGAGTTGAGCCCGTTGGCCCTCAGCGCCAATGTTGCCCGAGGCGATGCATCGATGGAGTTCTGCAGACGCAGCAGATCTTGCGCACTGGTCTGGGTAATCACGGCTTCCGCCTGTGCCTTGATTTCTGCAGGTAGGTCCTCGACGGCGACGATGGCGACATCGGTGAAATTCTCACCAGGAGCCCCTTGCCGGGGCGGTATCGGCTCGGGCTGGGGTTCCATCGGTGTCATCTGTGGACCCGGCGGGTCGATGGTTTGCCCATAGAGAGGCTGCATGATGACCGCGCCCGAAAGCGCGGCAACTATCGTCAACATTCGCATGGTCGTTCCCTTGCATTCTCCGCAGGACGATTGGAGACACAACCTTTATGCCGAATGATGGTTCCGTGGGTCGGCCGCATTGGGCCAATTTCAATTGTTGTCGCATATCGGCTCAGCGGGTTTTGTACGAATCATACCATCAATTGATCTCCATCTCGGACAGGCTCAAAATGAAAGCTAACGTGGCCATGGGGAGGAGCCGCATGAGTATCGCTAGGGGAGCAATAAGGCCCGTCGGTACCGCGAGGGAATTTCTGGCGTTGGAGCTTGGAAGCGCGCGATACGGCGATATCGTCTCGGTCAAAGCGATGATCGAGGCAATTCGCAGGGACGCGCCTTACATGCGGGATACGGATAACGAATTGATGGAGGAGATCGTCGACCTGACGCGGAAGTTGGGGTTGGCCGTCCTTTTTGATTCCCGCGAATAGGGCCGACAATTTCACGCCCATAGCTGAATTCTCTACGACTTCCTTCTCTCTGTGGGAGCAAGTCTGCGCCAGCTATTGATGAACTCACAGGGCGGTCTGCGCCACTTCGTACGAAACCGACAATTGGCTCCTGAGTGAAAATGCGCAATCATTGCGAAATGGGACGCCGATTGGACGACAAACTTGATTGCAAGGCTTGCGGGACGATCCAGATGGACATTCCCGACAACGCCAAGGAGTCGACGCCAATCTATTGCAGCAATTGCGGCGCCTTCCTCGGCGAATGGGGTGAATTGCAGGACGATTTCTATCGCCAGGCTCGCGGCACCGAAGCATTCGACTTGCGCGACGGAAATATTATCAAGAAGTAGGACGCGACAATTGCAACGTCCGGACGGCTGCGGGAGGTTGCAATGTCTGTATGGGATCGCTCCTCTGTCGGCCGAGCGCACCTGTTCGGCCATGGCCTCGGTGCCGGTTAGCTGACATTGATGATGACCATCAGTCCGCCGCCGCCCTTTTCCTCGATATTGTTGTTCGTCGTGTGATGCGGAATGTGGCAGCCATTTGCCGGGCCGCTGTGCTTTCCAGACGACGTCATAGCGCTGCCCCGGCCCAACATTGATCGTGTCGGCCAGGAAGCGTGCCGAAGGGGCAAGTGTCTCGCCGTCACGGGCGGCGAGCTCGAACGGTCCGCCATGGATATGCATCGGATGGATAAAGCCATTGTTGGTGCCGATGAAACGCACCTTCAGCGTTTCGCCGACCTTCATATGGATCGTATCGGTTGAAGGATACGCTTTGCCGTTGATGGTGAAGAAGTTCGGCATGCCGCCTTCCATCGGCATCGCCGGGTAGGTCAGGCCGTCGCGCACCAGCCATTCCTGGAGCTCGATAACGTAATCGTGGTCGACCTGGATCTCGTCGGCGGGATTGGCGGGGTCGATGATCAGCGCTCCGTAGAGCCCGAGTGCCTGGGTGCGGTCGGGCTTGGCGTGCGGATGATAGAAATAGGTCCCGTGCTGTGTGGCGGTGAATTCATAGGAGTAGGTTTGCCCGGGCTCAATCGGCGCTTGGGTAATCTCGGCGGGTCCGTCCATCTGGTTCGGCAGGATCATGCCGTGCCAATGCACCGTCGTTTCCTCAGGCAGGTCGTTGGTGACATTGATGCGGACCCTGTCACCTTGGCGAATGTGGATGCGCGGCCCGGGAATCTGTCCGTTATAGGCGTAGGCATCGACCGCGACGTTGGGCAGTATCTGCCAACGGATCACTGACGGCCTGAGTTCGAACACCTTGACGCCGTTCTCCAGGCGAAACGGCAATTCCTGGCCGCCCTTGGCGGACAGATCGTAGGATGCTGTCACCCGACGCGGATCGGCTGCCGCCATGTCACGCATCGCCTCGGCCGGGGTATCGCGGCCCATGATCATGCCTCGCGGCATGATTACCCCGCCGACATCACGGGCCGACAGCGTCAGGTTCAGCCAGTTAGCCGGTGCGGCCATGCCGATCGCCAGCGCAATTACGGATACAATGCCGAGTGCCGAAACCTGCGGCGTCGTGGCGTCCGTCTTCATCTGGTGGCCACTGCTTTTGCCGCTGTGGGAGGTCTCGTTGTGGCCTGTTCCGTGCGGTTGGTGAGCAGATTTCTCTCGACTGCTCGTTCCGGTGATCTGCCGGCGCTGCGTCATCAATCCATGCTTCAGTCCTCGCGCCACCAGCCAGACATTGGCAGGGTAGGCGAGTGTGAAGCCGGCGATGACGCCGATCGACATCACGCCCCAGAACAGCAGTTCCGTCGGCTCCATCGCGCGCATGTCGCGCCCCATCATCAGGAAGCTCATGACAGGCGCCATACCCGCCATCATGAAGTTCATCGAAATGAATTCGGGCAGGAAGCTTTTGCGCACGTTTTCCCAATAGCTGCCGCCCATCATCGACTTCATGAACAGCGACTGAAAGATGAACAGACCGAAGGCGAAGCCGGAAACATATTCGACAATGAGGTCGAGCCACATAGGAAGGCCGAGCGTCGCCGTGACGACGGCGGCGAGGATGATGCCTGTAGCATCTCCGGCAACGCAGTGAATGGTCGAGCCGACGCCCTGCTTCCACAGCGGCCTCGTGAAGTCCTCGTGCTCGCCCGGTCGCGGCTCCTTGTCGGCCAACACATAGAGCAGCAGGCCGACGGGGCCCATATAGAGGGTGACCAGGATGAACCCCCATTTCATCACCGCCGGTTCGGGATTGTTGCGGTGCTGATCTATCCCGACATAGACCGTCGAGGCAGCAGCAAGAATGAACCAGGCAACAAGAAAATAGTCGATCGGCTGGACGAGCATGGGCAAACCGCGGGCAGTGATAACCCCATCTCTTCGATGAACGCGTCCGGCGCGTTTACGATCCAGCCGGTTGAACTTGGCGGTGACGAATTCTGTCGGGCTTTTGCTCTTGTCGCAGCATCGCTGCGCGATAATTCCTCTGAAGGCGTGGGTGCATCTCCCTTTGAAACAGGAGCCGACCATGAAACATCAGACACTCGACCAACTGCATGCCGTCGCCGCCATCGAGTCCTCGGCTGCATATTCGGCAATGACACGAAACCAGCGCATCGAGCGCTGGGCTGAACTTCTCGAGCAGAATCCCGAGCGGCTCCTCGCAGCGTTTTCCGGCACCGAGCATCTGCACCCGGAAGCACGTGCCACGGTGCGTGGCGAGGGTTCGGCAATTGCCGTCGCGTTCGAAGACTCGGTGCTGCGCGCGTCGGGCCTAAGGAATGACACCTATGGCGAAGCCAAGCGCTTCTTCGAGCTGAATGACTGGCAACTGCATGACATCGTCTGCGACTGTCACGTAGGCGCTTCCATGAAGGCGCGGTGGGCGGCAGCGCGGGTCCGCGCAACGATCGGCGGCAACAGGTTTCTCGCTTGGTTGAGGCAAAGGATCATGCACTGATCAGGGTTGGGAATCGTCGCGTGCCGTAGCCGTGCGATTCCCGCCCGCCCACCTTCCCATCATCGCCTGTCCTGGCGATACAGCCGGTCGGTTGCGCGGTCACGCTCTTTGCGTTCGGCGGGACCAGGGCGGCGGCGTGTCACCAAGACATAGGCCATCAGTATGATCAGCAACAGTGGCCCGCCGGCCACGACAATCAACCACATGACGCTTTCAAACATGACGCGTCTCCTTTCCCGAACAACCGTTAAGGAGACGAACTGTTCCGTTCACGCCGACATCAGCCACGCGATCCGGGTTCCTTCCGCCGGCTGCAAGCAACCCATCAAATCCGTTCGTATGTTCCGACGAGTTCTGCCTGCTCGATCAGATGTTTTTGTGCTTCCTGCCAGATACGCTGGACGCCGGCGCTTGCCGGAATAGCAAGGTTTGGCGTGTCGAGTGCGGCCAGCCGGAAATGATAATGATGGACGCCGTGTCCGACCGGCGGTTCAGGGCCGTCATAATAGGCGTTGCCGAAATCGTTCGTCGCCTGCCTGAGGGCCTGCGGACCCGGCTTGCCGCTTGCCGCCTCGGGAAGTTCCCGGGTATCGGGGGATATGTTGAACACCGCCCAATGGCCGAACGTTCCGCTTGGTGCATCCGGATCCTGGACGACGAGAACAAGGCTCCTCGTATCGTCAGGTACCCCCGACCACTTCAGCGGCGGAGACACGTTCTTGCCGTCCCGCGTGTATCTTTCAGGGATTTTTGCGCCTTCGGCAAAGGCGGAACTGCTGAGCGTGAGTGGCATGACTTGCTCCTGCGGAAGACAGTTGCTGCGCGGATATCGGTGTATGGGGCCGACCTCAACGACCTCCCCGATGCTTGTTGTGAGAGCTTTCCTGGTTCTCTCCGCGGATGATGTTCCGATCATCGGGGTCGGCAATATCCCTCAGTTTGGGCCTGAGGTTGTCCTGCCGCGAGGCTGCTCGCTCAGCGTCGGACTTTCTCAGCTCCGTCTTCGCGTCGAAGTCCTTGCCGGCATTCTTCGTATTCTCGCGCTTTTCGATTACGCGAAGGCTTTGCTCGTGGGTTTTGTTTCCGGCCATCGATAGCCTCCTTTCTCGTGCAATTCGACACGCTACTTGTTCGTCCGCATTTTCTGCCTTGGATTGATCCCGCCGGCGGCCGTCGTGTCATTCTCGACGTCGCCTTCGATCGTGTTTTCGCCTTCAAGGTCGAGGTCATCGCCTTCCTTGATCGTGCCCTTGGAGGTTCCGATGCCCGGATTGTTCACCAGGTCGGCATCGCTCGGCTTTTTCCACTTTGGATGTCTGCTCGTGCTCATGAGACAACTCCTTCGAGGGGTTCGGTTTCAAAACCCGAGGCCGGCCGAAATGTTCCGGGCCATTCGCCGTTCGCCGGCGGCTAAAGTCCGAACGGATAGGTGTCGGGAACACCAGCTCTTGCATGCTCCGGGCCAAGTGGAGTTACCGCGGTGGTTTTGTCGAACCACACGAAGGCGTCGAATTGCTGGGGCAGCGAAACATCCGCATAGTGGCTTCGCAGTTCGGTTTCCGGCCGATAGATCACCCCGATGAAGCGCTCCAGCCTGCGTTCCAGGAGCCGCTCGCGCAGCGCCTCGTCGCGCTTCAGGTCGAGCAGAAAATGCGGAATGCGGCAGTCATGGCAAAGCCGCTCGTAGCTGTCTGCGTGTGAGGGCCGCACCTGCTTCACCTTCATCTCGCCGTCCCAATCGGAAGCGGCGGCCACGGTGCCGGAATGCGTGCCCAGACCGATCAGGGCTGCCCTGTCGCCGAACCGTTGCCGGCAAAGCTGGCCGATATTCAGTTCGTCCCGGACAACGCCCATTTCGGTATAGCGAGCATCGCCGATATGCGAATTGTGCGCCCAAACAACCGCCTTGGAATTCGGTCCGTTGGCGTCCAGCAGGTGTTCCAGCGTTTCGAACATATGCGTATCGCGCAGGTTCCAGGATTCCGCGCCGCCATAGTACATGATCCGGTAATATCGTTCGGCGGAGGCAATCAACCGGGCGTTCTGAGCGGCATCGAGAAAGTCGCTGCCGTCCCGTCGGGCATAGTCCAGTTGCCTGGCGAGCAGGTCTCGACATTGCTCGAGAAC
Source organism: Mesorhizobium sp. M0830 (assembly GCF_040319965.1). Classification (NCBI taxonomy): domain Bacteria; kingdom Pseudomonadati; phylum Pseudomonadota; class Alphaproteobacteria; order Hyphomicrobiales; family Phyllobacteriaceae; genus Mesorhizobium; species Mesorhizobium sp. M0830. The sequence continues at coordinate 29,718 of NZ_JAMYOR010000053.1, forward strand.
CGCCTGCTCGCATGCCCGGTAGCCCGAGGTCAGCGCCGCACGGCCGTAGGTGGACGGTTCATTTTGCCATGGGGTCAGGCAGCCATAGCGCTCGCGCGCGATCTTTGCTGCCTGCGGATCAACCCGGTCGAGATATTCGAGAACCGCAGCTATGGACCCGCTCATGTTGTAGATGTCGAGACCGTAGAATCCCGCTTGCCTGGATGGCTCGAGCTTCTCGTTGTGGTCGCGCATCCAGCCGGTGAAGGCCGCGACGTCGGTGTTGCGCCACATCCAGGTCGGGAACCGCTGGAATGGCGCGCTGACACCGGCACGTGGCTCGCGATGACGAACATAGCGGTCGATGGCCGCGGCATCGGGCCAATCAGCTTCGACCGCAACGATCGTGAAACCGTGCTTGTCGACAAGCCGGCGGGTGATCGCCGCGCGCGCCCTGTAAAACTCCGACGTGCCATGGCTTGCTTCGCCGAGCAGAACGACGCGCCGGTCGGCGAACCGATCGAACACTTCGCCGAAGGCGGGGTCGTCGAAATCCGGAAGCGGTTCGGCGGCCATTGCGATCATATCGGGCAGACTGGCGGGATGCGGATGTCGGAGCGGACGACGGATCTCGGCGATCTCGCCACCTTCGGGCCAGCCTTGCTCGCCGATGAGAGGGACGAACCGCACGCCGCCAAAATCCTCCTCGCTGTAGCTTGCAGCGCCCGTTCGGGTGACCTTGAGCAGGCGTTGCGAATCCAGATCGTCACCGACCGGAATGACAAGCCTGCCGCCGACATCGAGTTGTTCCTGCAGGGCGAGCGGCGCGCCTGGTCCGCTGGCCGTCACCACGATGGCGTCGTAGGGCGCTGCTTCTGGCCAGCCCTTGGTGCCGTCGCCGGTCCTGACCTCGATGTTCTCGTAGCCAAGTCTCTCAAACCGACGCCTCGCGGTTTCAGCCAATCCGGGATGGCGCTCGATCGTGTAGACCTGTTCGACGATCCGGCTCATCACGGCCGCCGCATAGCCCGAGCCGGTGCCAATCTCCAGTACGTGGTCGCCAGCCTTGACGTCCGCCAACTCGGTCATGAGCGCGACGATATAGGGTTGCGAAATGGTCTGCCCGTCAGCGATGGGCAGTGGTCCGTCTTCATAAGCGAATTCTTCGAAGCCGGGATCAACGAAAGCCTCGCGCGGAACTTCCCGCATGGCCTGCAGGATCTCGCGATCGCGGATGCCACGCCGGGCGATATGCACATTGACCATCCGGTCGCGAGCACTGGGAAGATCGAGCATTTTCAGCTCCCTTGGCGGCCGCTTGTCCGCAATTGTTCAAGGATATCCTTCGACATTGGCGGGTCGGCCACTTCCTCTGCCTTCGGCGGCTCTCCCGACTCATGCCTGTAACCGTTGGAGGGCCTCAAAGTTCCTTCTGTGTTGCAGGACAAGTCCACTGACCCGGCTGGAGACGCCGACGGTTTCTTGCTTTGCCCAAGCGTCGCCTGGATATTGCTTCGAACGCCATCGCCAATTTGGGCTTGCTCGGGCGCGAAGTCGCTCCAGTTATCTCCAGCGAAACGATGCTGGAAAACCGATGCTGGAGACTGGACGATGAACGACAAGGCTGCCGCGACGACGCAGGCGATCAGCCTCGAACGGATCGATCTCATGAACCGCTACTGGAGCGCCGCGAATTACATCTCGGTTGGCCAGATTTATCTGCTCGACAATCCGCTGCTGCGCCAACCCTTGAAAGCCGAGCATGTCAAGCCGCGGCTGCTCGGCCATTGGGGTACAACGCCGGGCCTCAATTTCCTCTACTTGCATCTCAACCGAATTATCCGTGAGCGTGATCTTGATGTGCTGTTTATCTGCGGTCCAGGACATGGCGGTCCGGCAATGGTCGCCAACACCTGGCTCGAGGGCACCTACAGCGAGATCTACCCCGCTATCGGCCAAGGCGAAGACGGCCTGAGAAAACTGTTCCGGCAATTTTCCTTTCCAGGCGGGGTGCCAAGTCACGTGGCGCCCGAAACGCCCGGCTCCATTCACGAGGGCGGCGAACTTGGATATGCCCTGGTCCATGCTTTCGGCGCGGCGTTCGACAATCCAGATCTGGTGGTTGCCTGCGTGGTTGGCGACGGCGAGGCCGAAACCGGTCCGCTCGCGGCAGCGTGGCATTCCAACAAATTCCTGAACCCAGCCTCGGATGGCGCAGTGCTGCCAATCCTTCATCTCAATGGCTACAAGATCGCCAACCCGACGATCCTCGGCCGCATGGATGACCAGGAGTTGCGCAACCTGTTCACCGGCTACGGCTACGAACCGTTCTTTGTCGAAGGCCATGAGCCGGTCGCCATGCACCAAGCGATGGCCAGGACGCTCGACAGTGTGCTCGATCGGATCCATTCCATTCAGGAACAGGCACGAGGTCCGGGACGGCCTGGCGAACGTCCGCAGTGGCCGATGATCGTCCTGCGCAGCCCCAAGGGCTGGACTGGACCGAAAGAGGTCGATGGCGAAAAAGTCGAGGGCTTCTGGCGTTCGCATCAAGTGCCGGTATCGAACGCCCGCGGCAATGACGAGCACCGCAAGATCCTCGAAACCTGGATGCGAAGCTACGAACCGGAAAAACTGTTCGATGAGGATGGACATCTGCTGCCGGAACTCGCGACCCTTGCCCCGACAGGAACAAAGCGCATGGGCGCAACTCCGTATGCGAATGGCGGGTTGTTGAAGCGCGACCTGGCGCTGCCGGACTGGAAGAGCCTGGCGCTCGAAGTACCTCGGCCCGGAGGCGTCATTGCCGAGGCGACACGGATTTGTGGTGGCTATCTTCGCGAAGTCTTTCGCCTTAACGCCAAAGCGCGAAATTTCCGGCTTATGGGACCGGACGAGACGTCTTCCAATCGCCTTGACGATGTATTCGAGGTCACGGATCGGATCTGGATGGAGCGCATCGAACCCTACGACGTCCATCTTTCCCGCGACGGCCGGGTGATGGAAGTGCTGAGCGAGCATCTCTGCCAGGGCTGGCTGGAAGGTTATCTGCTTACAGGCCGCCACGGCTTGTTCTCGTGCTACGAGGCGTTCATTCACATCGTCGACTCCATGGTCAACCAACATGCAAAATGGTTGAAGACCTCTGGCGAGCTTGCCTGGCGCAAGCCGATCGCCTCGCTCAATTACCTGCTGACCTCTCATGTCTGGCGCCAGGATCACAATGGTTTCAGTCATCAGGACCCGGGCTTCGCCGACCTTGTCGCCAACAAGAAGGCCGACACGGTCAGGCTCTATTTCCCGCCGGATGCCAACACACTGCTGTGGATCACCGACCATTGCCTGAGAACCTACAACCGCATCAACGTCATCACCGCCGGCAAGCAGCCGACGCCGCAGTGGCTGTCTATCGAAGACGCTGAAGCGCACTGCAAGGCCGGCGCGGGCATCTGGGAATGGGCCGGCACGATTTCACAAGGCGAGGAACCGGATGTGGTCCTCGCCTGTGCCGGCGATGTGCCGACGCTGGAGACGCTGGCCGCGACGGACATTCTTCGCTCTGCAATTCCCGATCTGAGAATCCGCGTCGTCAACGTTGTCGACCTGATGACGTTGCAGTCGAACACCGAGCATCCTCACGGCCTCACCGACCAGGCTTTCGATGCGCTGTTCACCAAGACAAGGCCGGTCATCTTCGCCTATCACGGCTATCCCTATCTCATCCATCGCTTGACCTACCGTCGTGCCAATCATGACAACATGCATGTGCACGGCTTTCGTGAGGAGGGCACCACGACGACGCCGTTCGACATGGTGGTGCTCAACGAACTCGATCGCTACCATCTCGCACTTGCCGCGATCGCACGCGTGCCGGGCCTGGCCGAAAGAGCCGAAAGCCTCGCTAGCGAACTTCACGATCGACTGGTCAAGCACAAGGCCTATGTCCGCGAGCACGGCGAAGACATGCCCGAGATCCGGAAATGGAGTTGGCCGGCTGCCAACGGGGCAAAGGCTGGTCGATGAGTCAGTCGATCCTGGCGCTGAATGCCGGCTCGTCCAGCGTCAAGTTCGCGCTATACGATCTTGGCTCATCGGATGGCCAGCAGCTGGTTTCGCGCGGCACTCTGGATCTGGGCGACACGCCCAGGCTCACTGCAAAGGCGGCCGATGGGACAGTGCAGTGTGATAGGCAGTTTAACGCGGACGATCCTCATGGCGCGGGGATTGGCGAACTACTGAACCTGGTGCAGCGCGAACTTGGTGGAAGAAAACTGATCTGCACCGGCCACCGTATCGTGCATGGGGGAAACGAGTTCAGCAAACCTGTCCGACTGACGCCCGGTACCATTGAGGCCCTGGACAGGCTGACCGCACTCGCGCCTCTGCATCAGCCTCGCAGTCTCGCGCCAGTTCGCGCGATAGCTGCATTGCAACCGGACCTGCCACAGGTCGGATGTTTCGATACCGCGTTCCATCAAACGATCGATCCGCTCGTGCGGCGCTTTGCCCTGCCGCAAAAATATGAAGGGGAGGGACTGCGACGCTACGGATTTCATGGTCTCTCCTACGAATATATTGCTAGGCGGCTGAACGAGATATCGCCCGCGCTCGCGGCAAAACGGACAATCGTTGCTCATCTCGGCAATGGGGCAAGCCTTTGCGCTCTGCGCGACGGCAAAAGCGTCGATACGACGATGGGCTTTTCGGCACTGGATGGTCTTGTCATGGGTACGCGTTGCGGCGCCATCGATCCCGGCGTGCTGTTGTACTTCCTGCTGGAGAGGGGCATGGCAGCGGACGAGCTGCAGACAATGCTTTATGAGAAATCCGGACTGCTCGGCGTGTCCGGCGTTTCGGGCGACATGCGCACGTTGGAGGCAAGCAGCGACCCTCGTGCCCGCGAGGCGATCGAGCTCTTCGCCTTTCGCGCCGCGAGGGAAGCAGCAGCGCTCGCAGGCACGATGGGTGGTCTCGAATGCCTCGTGTTCACCGCCGGCATCGGCGAACGGTCATCGTCCATCCGCAAGGCGATATCCGAAAGATTGACCTGGCTCGGCGTGGCGCTCGACGAGCCGGCCAATGACGCCCACGACGAGATCGTCAGTCGTCCGGACAGCAAGGTGGAAGTGCGTGTGCTTGCGACTGACGAGGAAAGTGTCATCGCGCGCCATAGCCATGCGGTAATGCAGGTTGGGTCCGCAACTTAAGGCGAACATGCTGGTTTCTGCTCACCTTGAGACTAGCCTTGCCGTGCTTTCCCACGAGATCCTTTGGCAGCAAGCCCTGCCGTCATGCGTCTGTCCGCAAAGGGAACCAGATGGGGCGTGCCGCGTCATAGAAGCAGAGTTTCTGTTGCAGTCCAGGAGTGACATCGATGATCAGGCTCCTTCTTGTCGCTGCGGCGGCGCTCGTCCTCACATGCGGCGGGACGGAGGCGGCCAAGCTGGACCCATCCGCTGTCAATCAGGCCCAGTTCGCCGCCGGCGAGCCGACGGGCATCGATCCGACAGTTCTGAAGGCGCAGATTCTCCTGGATCGCGCCCGTTTCTCGCCGGGCCTGATCGACGGCCGGCTATCAGAGAATTTCGCCAAGGCCATTAGCGCCTTTCAGACGGCGAACGGATTCCGGGCCGACGGCAAGCTCACTCAGGAGACCTGGGACAAGCTCGTGGCGAATTCCGCCGGTCCCGTCCTGGTAACCTATGAGGTAACGTCCAAGGACATACACGGGCCCTTCACCAAGCGCATTCCGGCTCGCATGGAGAAGATGGCCCACTTGCGGCGGCTCGGCTATCGCAACGCGGTGGAGAAGCTGGCGGAGCGCTTCCATATCAGCGAACAATTGCTCAGAGGGCTCAATCCGGGTGTCGGCTTCAAGAGAGCAGGCGCGACGTTGGCGGTACCGGATGTTGGCCGGGGCGATCGTCCTGACGCCGTTGCCGCTATCGAGGTCGACAAGGGCGCCCGCTTGGTGCGTGTGCTCGATCCGTCCGGCAAACGGCTCGCAGTCTATCCCGCCTCGATCGGCAGCGACGAAAAGCCGGCGCCGAGCGGTACGGCGGAAGTCAAACGCGTGGTGCATAACCCCACCTATCACTACGATCCGGACTTCGCCTTCAAGGGAGTGAGGAGCAAGCGGCCCTTCACCATCGCTGCGGGGCCCAACAATCCCGTGGGATCTGTCTGGATCGACCTCTCAATCGAAAGCTACGGCATTCACGGCACGCCCGAACCCGGCAAGATCGGCACAACCTTCTCGCATGGCTGTATCCGGCTGACCAACTGGGATGCCGAAGACCTCGCCGCCATGGTGCAGAAGGGCACGAAAGTTAACTTCAAGGACGAGGTGGCGGACGCTGGCGATACGCGGCCGCAGTAGCGTTCGCCAGCCGCGACACCGACATGGAAGCGCGCGGTTCCCGATTGCGAGAACCAATATGATGTCCCGTGGCGGTGCGGCGGCCCGGGATGAAATCGGCTCCATGAAGCGTTCATGGAACAACGCTCAAGCCATGCGCCCCTAACACTGGCGCCATTCAGCAAAGATCACTCGGGCATCCGCGCCATGCAGCGTGCGGCGCCCTGGGAGACGGAAATGCCCGCTAACGCCTATATCAACCGAATTGCGACAGCGGTTCCCGAATATGAGGTTCACAGGTTCTATCTGCGGTTCGCGGCCTCCATGATCGCCGTCCGTCACCGGAGAATTTTCGAACGGATGGCCGGCCTTGCCGGCATCGAGAGCCGCTATTCCTGCTTTGCACCTGCTCTCGACCCGGAAGGGCCATCCGCCGACCTTGGCGGAACCTTCGTTCGCGGCGCGTTCCCGGGAACTGCCATGAGAATGGCGATGTTTGGCGAAGCCGCTCCTGTGCTGGCGCAAAAAGCCGTCGACGGGCTGCACCTTGGCGACGACGCGTCGCGTATCACCCATCTCATCGTCACCACCTGCACCGGATTCTCCGCGCCCGGCATCGACTTGGATCTGGTCAAACGCTGCGGCCTCCCGGACGGCATCGAACGCACGATGATCGGGTTCATGGGCTGTTACGCGGCGATCAACGGCCTGAAGCTTGCCCGCCACATCGTCAGGTCAGATCCGCGGGCCAGGGTCCTGCTGGTCAATATCGAGCTCTGTACTTTGCATCTCAGGGAAAGCCCCGAACTGGAAAAGCTGCTGTCGTTCTGCCTCTGGGGCGATGGCTGCGCGGCAACTCTTGTCACCGCCGAGCCGCCCGGCCTTGAACTCGACAGCTTTCATTGCATGGTAGCGGATGAGCGGCGCGACCTGATGAGATGGGATATTCGCGACCATGGCTTTGACATGGTTCTTTCCGGCCAAGTTCCGACGGCGATCCAAGAGGTGTTGCGGAGCAATCATGATGCCTTTCTCGGCGGCCGGCCACCGGACGCGATCGACCTCTGGGCCGTGCACCCGGGCGGACGTTCGGTTCTCGATGCCGTCGAGAGGGCGCTGAAACTCGAGCCCGCCGCGCTGACGCCGTCGCGCGAGGTGCTGCGCCGATATGGCAACATGTCGTCGGCGACGGTGATGTTCGTGATGGAAGAAATGCTGAAGGCTCCATCCGGACTGCTCGGCTGCGGAATGTCGTTCGGGCCCGGACTGACGGCCGAAACCATGCTTTTTCGAACCGTGTCATGAACGCGCTCAGTCACCGCAGCCTCGTCCCGGAAATCCTCGACGGACTTGCGGCCGGCGACCCGCGGGCGCTGGCCTCGCGCCGCGACCTCCGTTGGATCAATGCGTTGATGTTTCAAGCGCCGATCATGGCGTCTTTGCTCAGGAAATTCGTGCCACGACCACCGCGCCGCATATTGGAGATCGGCGCCGGCGACGGCACCTTCATGCTCAAGCTCGCGCAGCGAATGGCACGGCACTGGCCCGAGGTAGAGCTGACGCTGCTCGACCGCGTCAATCTCGCTGGTCCCGGACTCCTCGCCGAATTCAACAGGTTGGGATGGAGCGCTGAAGTCGTCACCGCCGACGTCTTCGACTGGGCCGAAGGGTACGGGGGCGAATGGTTCGACGCGATCACCGTCAATCTCTTCCTGCATCATTTCGATGACGTCGAGCTCGTGCGTCTGTTTTTACTGCTGGCGTGGAAAGCCCCGCTGCTCCTGGCGACGGAACCGCTGAGGGCAAGGTTCCCTCTGGCCGCGACCCGCCTTCTCCCGGCGATCGGCGCCAACGACGTCACGCGACATGACGCGGCTCAGAGCGTGCGTGCCGGCTTTCGTGGTAAGGAGCTTTCCGACCTCTGGCTTGCGGCCGGCGGCAGGCCACTCGAGGAGCGGCGTGCCGGTCCGTTCTCGCACATCTTCGCCGGCGCCAGTGCACGATCGAGATGATCATGAGGCGACCATCCACCCACGATGCGATTGTCATCGGGGCCGGCCCGGCAGGCACTTCGCTGGCTTTGCTGCTCGCCCGGCGCGGGTGGTCCGTCGCGATCGTGGAAAAGAAAATGTTCCCGCGCCGCAAGGTGTGTGGCGAATACATCTCGGCAAGCAATCTGGCGCTTCTCGACCGACTGGAGGTCGGCGATGCCTGGCGCGCAAATGCCGGCCCCGAAATCCGCCGCGTCGGCTTCTTTTCCGGAGCGACTTGCATCGAGGCGCCGATGCCGGGTGCAAAATATGGGCCTCCTGTAGAAGGCGCCTTCGGCCGGGCGCTCGGCCGGGACATGCTGGACCATTTGCTGCTGCAAGCGGCGCGATCGGCGGGCGCCGAAATCTTTCAGCCTTTTCGCCCCGTCGCCATTGATCAGGATGGCGAGATGCAAGCCGTGCGAATTCAGGCAAAAGACGAGAATTCCGGGGACGGAACGACAGTCTTGCGGGCCCAGGTGGTCGTCGCCGCGCATGGTTCCTGGGAACCGGGACCGCTGCCAAGCCAGCTCAACAAGGCCAGCCACCCGTCTGACCTGCTCGGCTTCAAGGCGCATTTCACCGGGGCATCGCTCGCGTCTGATCTGATGCCTCTGCTGATATTTCCCGGCGGCTATGGCGGCATGGTCCTGGCCGATCATGGCCGCATGTCGATCTCTTGCTGCATAAGGCGTGACGTGCTCGCGCGGCTGCGCATGAACCATGTCTCCGAACCTGATAGGCCCCGGCAGGACGGCCATCCGTCGGCCGCCGAGGCGGTCTTTCGCCATCTCATGGCTTCTTGCCGAGGTGTGAGCGATGCTCTTGGCGGGGCGTGCCTCGACGGTCCGTGGCTAGCAGCCGGCCCGATCCGGCCTGGCATCCGCGCCTGCTATGAAAAGGATATCTTCCGCGTCGGCAATGCCGCAGGGGAGTCTCATCCGATCATCGCCGAAGGCATCTCGATGGCACTTCAGTCCAGCTGGCTGCTGGCCGCCGAACTCGCCGGCGCGTCAAGCGGCCGGGCGGGCCGCGAAGCTGCCGGCAGACGCTACCAAGCGGCCTGGAAGAGACTGTTTTCGACTCGGGTCTACGCAGCTGCAGCCATTGCCCGAACGGCCCTCTGTCCCGGCGGCGCAGCATTGATGGGTGCGGCTGTCCGCAGTTTCCCGCAAGCGCTGACACTGGGCGCCCACATGAGCGGCAAGACCAGGGCGATCCCCGGTCTTGGATGATCCGCGCTGCGGCGCTTCGCTTGCGTTCGTGGCATTGAGCGGGCCGGGTTATGGAACATTCCGTAGCAGCCAGCGTTCTGCCTGTGGTTTCGGGTTAGGCCCCCTAGCCGGCATAGACGGGGATTGGTTCTCTATGCGCGCCATCTTGGACATGCACTGCCGCCGGCGTGGACGCGTCGGCGCGACGTCTGTTGGAGGCATCATAATGACCCACAACCCGCGCAGCACAGCCAGCGTCTCCGGCCATCCCATCCATCCCATGTTGATTCCTTTCCCGATCGCGTTTTTTGTTGCCACCTTGGTTTGCGACCTGATCTTCTGGCGAACCGCTAACCCGGGCTGGGTCACCGGTACGCTTTGGCTCCTTGGAGCGGGCCTGATAATGGCCGCCCTGGCAGCCCTTGCCGGCCTCACGGATGTCTTGGGCGATGTTCAAATTCGCAATCTTACAACGGCATGGCTTCATGCAGGTGGAAATGTACTTGTCGTCCTGATCGAACTTTACAACTGGTACTCCCGATACGAGCATGGCGCGGCGGCTGTGGTTCCCACCGGCCTGATCCTCTCGTTGATAGTGGTTCTCATCCTGCTGTTCACAGGCTGGAAGGGATGGGAGATGGTCTATCGGCATCGCGTGGGCGTCGCTGACGGGTCGAACGAGTTGCGCTGAACCGGCGCGTAGCCAAGGTACCTGTTCGAACTCTCCGAAGGCGCAGTTGGGAAATGTCCGCAGGCAGATGGAGGCGTTAGGACTGGACGGTGGGAGTGCGTTACTTCCTTCTGAGGCGGCTATCCTTCCGCCTTGAAGTTCTTGGCTTCCTTTTCAACCTTCGAACTGTCCTTGCCATGCTTTTGCATGAGGTCCTTGGCCTGTTTCGGCGAAACGTCGGTCGTCTCCGCCAGGCGCAATGCCTTCTTGTCCTTGCTTTCGATCTTCGGTTTCTTGGTAGGCATAGATTCTCGAACTCCTATTGCACTCGCGATTCCAGCCCAATCGGCTTTGCCAGCATTTCGTTGGCCTCGATACGGCACAACGGCGGGACGACGGGGAGGTTCCCCCGAGACTTCTCACAAGTCGGTTGCGGATTTGATTTCCACCGACCATTCACGCCGCCAACGGCGCTCGCAATGTCTCGAAAGTCGGTCGAACAGCAGCGAAGGTGCTCGGCGATTTCGTTGGAGACAGCCAATTCTACATCACCGTTGATGGTGATCTCAAACAGATGCAAACCGCCAACCGCATCGGCGCCAGCAAGTGCATCCGGCAAGACCGCAAGGTCGTTCACTGACGTGAAGCGCCGCCCTTTGCCGCCTACCGCATGCACGAGCCCAATGAAATCGGGCGCCTTGAGAACTGCCAACTCCGGCTGAAGTCCTTTGTTCGCCAAAGCTCCTGGAACCTCGATCTATCGATCGCGTTTCCGACCGGAGGTTCGAAAATGGTCCGGCGTCCGTCCTGGAAATCGATGATTGATCATAACGCGCCGCTGGTGTTGCCGTCGGCCGGTGACGCGCTGACGGCCCGGTTGATCGAGCGCGCCGGGTTCCCGGCCTATCAGATCGGTGGCTTCGCCATGGTCGCGGCCATGCACGCGGTGCCTGACATCGATCTCGAACAGTTCGGTGAAAAGCACGCCAGGGCGCGCGAAATCGTCGAAGCTTCCGACCTGCCGGTGCTGATCGACGGCGACGACGGCTATGGCGATGTCAAGAATGTGACGCGCACTGTCAGGAGCTACGAGGCGATCGGTGCCTCGGCCCTGTTCATCGAGGACCAGAAGCCACCAAAACGCTGCGGCCACATGCCAGGCAAGGAGGTCGTTGCGTCGGAATTCATGGAGGAAAAGATTCGCGCCGCCGTCGCGGCACGCGACGACCCGGATTTCTTCCTGCTTGCCCGCACCGATGCGCGGCAACCGCACGGGCTGCGCGACGCGATAGAGCGCGGCAAGCGCTACCTCGATGCCGGCGCCGACGGTGTTTACGTCGAGGGGCCGACCAGCGTGGAGGAACTGACACAGGTCGGCGAGGCGTTTAGGGACGTTCCACTGGCCACAAGCATCCTGGAGCGTGGCGGCCAGACGCCTTGGCAATCGCCTGCCGAATTGCATGAAATGGGCTACGACATGATCCTTTATCCGACGACGCTTTTGTTCCGCGCTGTCCATGCCGTGCAGCAGGCGCTCGACGATTTGCGGCAAGGCAAGCCGCTGGCGCCGGAAGCAAGCGTCGACCTCGCCAGCTTTGAGGACATCGTTCGCATATCAGAATGGGCCGGCATCGAGAACCGTTTCATGGGTCAACCTCACGACGGCATGATAAAGAAGATCAAGCAAAAGCTGTCCGGACAGTGACCCCCGCAAAGCCCCTTAAAGCACTTCATTTCCCGCCTGCCTCCCGTTTCACAAACCGGTGATGTTTGTGCCGGTCGCGAATGAATTCATTGAAGAAGCGGCCTTTGGATGACGCCTTTCTGAAAGCGGCGTAGGTTGCCGGGGGCACGTCCTCGTAATCATAGCGAATACCACTCGGCACAAACCAGACGGAAAGGATCCTGGTCGTGGGGTCGTAGCTCGTTTCGCGGATCACAGTCGACGGCATGTCGGCACCCGTTGTCACTCGGACAAACCCCCCTCAGGATTGTCCGGTTCCACGGCGGGAGATGATACTCTGCTATCTGTCACGCGGATTGCCGAATTCCGCATTGCGCTTTCTCGAATACTGATCGATGCGCGGCAGGTCGTCGTCAACATCGACCCAAGGCAGTCGCAGGTCCCAATAGGCATGTGCCTGGGGCCGGAAACGTTCGGGATTATCGAAGAAGCCGATTGTCAGATAAAGCTCATTCGGCAGGCCGTCATCGCTGTAGCCTATCGAGGTCCCGCAGTCCGGGCAGAATGTCCTTACGACGCCGCGAGTCCTCGAAAAGGTTTTCGGCGTTCCCTTGAGCAGCCGGAATTGCTCGGGCCGATAGCCAACCCAGACCGTAAGCGGACTTCCAATGGCCCGCCGGCAATCGTCATCATGATCGTAGCATATCCAGAAAGGCTCACCGTGCATGACGGCGACAACCCCTCCGCAGAAACAGGCGCCGGTCTCAAGTCTCGGCATTGGGAGACCTGGTCGCTGCTGGAGTCCGATGGGAGGGCGGTGGTGATACTGCGAATCCTCGGGCGCCAGCGCTCAGCGCATCGATTGGGCGTTCTGTTGCATTGGGCATGGTCAAGGAAACTCCGATGGACGGTCTTCGAACCGGTGAACCCGAAGTTGGTTCCAAGCACGCCAACTCCAGCTTGGTAGAAAACTCAACCGTCTTGCGGCCGCTCTGTTCCACTGGACAACACAGGTGACGTCGCTCGGAGTGCGCGCCGACACCGCCGGGAACCGCGAGGATCGACGTAGCCCAAACCGCTGACTACCCGGATGAATGGTGTTGGAAACAATCTGGAGGTTGCGGGATGGATTCGTTTCACCATCTAAGGACATGTCGTCGCTGAAAACCAGGACTACCGATTCCGTGCGCCAAGCCGATCTCTTCGATGCTGCCGACGATCATCCGCAGGGATTTTTCTATCAGCCCGACTTGATCACGCCGGAAGAAGAAACCGAACTCGCCCGGCAACTGCAAATCCTGCCATTCCAGGCATTTGATTTTCATGGCCATCTGGCAAACCGGCGTGTCATCGGTTTCGGCTTGCGCTACGATTACGACCGGCGTGAAGTCTTGGAGGCGCCCGCGATACCTGATTTTCTACTGCCTCTGCGCAAGAAGGTCGCGGCCTTTGCAGGCCGGCCTGCCGAAGCTTTCGAGCAGGTGTTGGTCAACGAGTACCAGCATGGCGCTGGTATCGGCTGGCATCGCGACAAGCCACACTTCGAAGATGTGGCCGGCGTTTCGCTGCTGGCGCCGTGCAGTTTCCGCCTCCGGCGAAAGAATGGCACCAGATGGGATCGACGGACCATCGTCGTCGAGCCAAGGTCGGCCTATCTCATGACCGGTCCATCGCGCACGGAATGGGAGCACAGCATCCCACCGCTTGCGGAGCACCGTTATTCAATCACCTTGCGGACATTGCGCCCTCGAAATCCCTGATGCCTCGCGCACTGGCTTTTCAGAATCGCGGGGCCTTGCGACGCGGTCGGATCATCACGACTCCTTGAACGCGAGCCGTTCCTGGGAACATCCCAACCGCAAGTTTGTTTGAAGCAGAAGTCCAGCTTTCAGCAAGGTGAAGAATCCGATGGCCAGTTCACAGTCAATGATGGTGGTCGCCAGGCGCGATCCACCAGATGCCGATGGCGGTTGCTAACGCCTGTTTCATCGGACGCTGACCTATCCAGCCAACCAGGCAACGCGGAATTGGACCATCTTGCCCGAAAACTGGGAGCTGCTCCGGCGCCAGTGGGAATATTCGCATGCAATCGCCGCCGGGCTCAATGCCTTGGCGTTGCTGATGCTTTTCATATCGGCGCTTCGCACCGTACCACGCTAAAGCACCAAGTCATTCTGGTCTTGAGTTCCCCTACGAAAAGCCCCGCCGGCGCTGGGCCGGTGGGGCATAGTCCGAAAAGCCGACGCGATGGCTTTCCCGTCGCTGGAGTAAGGCGACTGCGACCTCAACACTCAAGGAAAGCCTAAGTTCCATTGTTTGCTAATATATCGTCGCGTGAAGCCCGATTGCTTCATCTATCTCGGTGCAAAATCCGTCAGCGCTTTCACGAATGGCTCCGGCGCCTCGATAGGCAGAAACTCACCGCAATTGGTGATCACCTGGCCATGCAGGTTCTTCGCGCCTGACAGCATCAAACCCTCGAGATAGTCGTCGATCGACCCGAAGTCCGCGTCACCCCGGATGGCGAAAAAAGAGGAATTCGCGCGACGGGAAAAGACATGGCTCCGCAGCCGGCCAACGGTCTGCATGCCGTGTCCGTCCGCGGAACAAGGATTTACCCTTGGCGTTAAATGCCAAGCGATCCCGCAACGAGTTGCATAAACGCGCCGCCGCGTGGCAGTCGCGGCGATTGCAGCTGGCTGGGACAATGCAGGAGATCTCACATGCCACTTACAGCCTTCGCCCTCAATTGCTCGCTTAAAGCTTCGAATGACAGAGAGAAATCCTCGACGGACCGGCTGCTTGCCGATGTTCTGGCGGCGCTGGTGCCATACGGCGTCAAAGGCGAAATCGTCCGTTCTGTCGACCAGGATATCAAGCCAGGTGTGCTTTCCGATCTGGGCAAGGGCGATGATTGGCCGGAACTCAGGAAGAAAATTATGGCGGCCGACATCTTCGTGCTCGGCCTGCCAATCTGGCTCGGCCAGCCCTCGAGCATCGCCAAGCGCGTTCTGGAGCGAATGGATGCGTTTTTGGAGGAGACCGATGACAAAGGGCGCATGCCGGCAGCAGGAAAGGTAGCTTTGGTGGCCATCGTCGGCAACGAGGATGGGGCGCACCACTGCCACGCGGAATGTTTTCAAGCATTGAACGACGTCGGCTTCACCATTCCCGCCAACAGCGGGGTCTATTGGGTCGGCGAAGCCATGGAAGATGTCAACTATGTCGACTTGCCGGAAACACCGGAAAAGGTCTCTGGCACTATCGAAATGGCTGCTTCCAACGCCGCCCACCTTGCTGGATTGTTGAAAGGCCAAGGCTATCCAGGCGTCACGGGATGAGTTTGGTCACGGCATGTTGAAACTGCCGATGACCGACATGTCAGAGCCAGTGGACCCCGCCCGGGAACTGGAAGGCTTGTGGCGAGTTCATATCCTCAGCAGGCGGCCGCCGGTGGCTTCGGACGGCGGGAAGCTGCAAAAAGGAGACGGAGAGGAAACGTCATGAGTCTCGGCACCATCCTCATCATCATTCTAATTCTTGCATTGCTTGGCGGCTTTAGTGGACTTGGCGGCGGGCCATTCTACGGCACCGGCTATTATGGTGGCGGCGGCCTCGGTCTGGTGCTGCTTATCGTTATTATTCTGGTCGTGCTCGGGCGCATTTAGCGTCACCTGACCCGAATGTTCGGCTTGTCGCTTCTGAGCGAGCGGCGGGCTTTGTAATGCCTGACGTAAAACGACAGCGAAGGAGAGAGTGCTGAACGCCAATGCTTCCGGTGGGGTGAGGGCGCCAAAATCGCGGCTTCTCACCGTCTTCGGGCCGGGCTTGATAACCGGAGCCTCCGACGATGATCCGAGCGGCATTGCCACCTATTCACAGGCCGGCGCGCAACTTGGCTACGGACTGGCATGGACGATGTTGTTCAGTTATCCGCTGATGTCGGTCGTTCAGGAAATCAGTGCGCGCATTGGCCGGACCACCGGCCGGGGCATTGCCGGCAACATGCGGGTCTACTATCCAAACTGGCTTCTGCAAGCGATTGTTTGTCTTCTTCTCATCGCCAACACCATCAACATCGGCGCCGACCTTGGTGCCATGGCCGATGCGTTGCGGCTTATCGTTGGCGGTCCGCAACTCCTCTACGTCGCGCTTTTTGCGGGCATATCAGTGGTTCTTGAGATATTTCTAAAGTACAGCAGCTACGTTTCGATCCTGAAATGGCTGACCGTTTCGCTGTTTGCCTATTTCGGTACGATCCTGTTCGTGCACGTGCCATGGGGAGAAGTCGCGCGCGGACTATTCGTCCCGACATTGTCGCCAGACCCGCAATTCTGGACCACGGTCGTGGCCATTTTCGGCACTACCATCAGCCCTTATCTGTTCTTCTGGCAAGCCTCGCAGGAGGTTGAAGAAGAAAAAGCCAGTCGACGCAAGCCTCTGAAAAAGGCACCGCGGCGGTTAACCCACGCCATCAAGCGCATCCGGCTGGATACTTATGTTGGAATGGCATTCTCGAATCTGGTGGCCCTTGCCATCATAATCACCGCAGGCGCAACACTGCATGTCAGGGGCATCACCGACATAACATCCTCGAGCCAGGCCGCGGAAGCGCTGAAGCCCGTCGCCGGCCAGTTCGCGTCGATGATTTTTGCCCTCGGCATCATCGGAACCGGGCTCCTGGCAATTCCGGTCCTTGCCGGGTCGGCTGGTTATGCGCTTGGCGAGGCGCGCAAATGGCCGATCGGGCTGGAGCGCAAGCCGCTGCAGGCGAAAGCGTTCTACGCGGCGATCGCCCTGGCGACGCTCCTTGGTGCGTGTCTCGACTTTACGCCTGTCAATCCGATCAAAGCCCTCTACTGGAGCGCGGTGGTCAATGGGGTGGTCGCGGTCCCGGTGATGGTGGTGATGATGCTGATGACGGCGCGACGCGATGTGATGGGGAATGCCGTTGTCCCATTGGCCATGCGCCTGGTGGGCTGGGCAGCGACAGGCATCATGGCGCTGGCGGCCGCGGTCATGATTTTCCAATTGTTCTATTAGCAGGTATTCATGTTAGGCAGGACAATCGCAATGTGGTCAGTGCGCCGGCTCGCTGACGAGACTGAATTTCTTGACTTCGCAGTGCTGGTCCAAGAGCGAAAGCAAATCTGTCGGCGGGCCGGCACGGTCCGGTCGCGTCCAGGCGATTTCAAATGAGAAGACAGGATCCTGGTTATCCGGGCGCTCCATGCCAACCAAGCGTGCCCGGTAACGCAGCGGCTTGACGAGTTCGCCGAGATCGCCCGTCTTTCCCTCCCTCCAGGCGATATAGAGTTCGGCGTGATGGTCGCGGGGAATGCGCACGTCGATCCATTTCAGCACGAGAAGTGTCAACAAGGTCAGCGCCGTCCCAGCCAACCCCAAACCGTACTGACCGCCGCCGAACGCCAGCCCGATCGCAGTCATCACCCACAATGTGGCGGCCGTCGTGACCCCGCTGACAAGGTTGCCGCGGCGAAGGATGGCGCCGCCGCCGATAAAGCCGACACCGGTCAGCACGCCAAGCGGAAAGCGCAACACGTCCATGGAGGCAAAGGAACCGGGAGTTTTGCCGACGACTCCCAGCAGCAGATTTGCCTGAGACATTGTGAGAGCGGCGGCCAGACCGACCAGAATGGTTGTCCGCAGCCCTGCCGCGTGGCCGCGCGCTTCGCGATCCAATCCTATCAGCGCGCCGGCAAGCACAGTGAAAACCAACCGTGCGGCTATATCTTGCCAATCCGGACTAATGGGCATCGCAATGACCTGCATTCGAACCCTCGTGGGCACTCAATCCGCGGTCGCACGTTAGGTTCCAGACCCCGTGTTGCCGGCAAGCCGCGCGATCAATTGGCAGATGAGATAACGGCGCCGGGTCAGCCCAGCGAGCAATGGATTTAGGGACGCGGATGGCGAACCGGAATCTGCACCACATTTTCCGATCCAGGCAGATCGAACGCCATGGCCAAGCGGCGGACGGAGGCCATTTCCACGATCAGTTCTTCGATCGAGAGATCCGGCAAACCTGTCTTCACCTTCTGCCTTACCCTGGCTGCAAGTTCATGAACCCTGACGGGGACGAAAAGCGGACTGTCGTCCAGGAGGTGGCTGATTTCGATCACCACGTCGGCGTCGATGTCTTTCGGCAATTCCCGCATGGGCGTCACCTTGATCTCGAAATGACAGTCACGTCTTTCGATCCGCGGCGATCAGGGCACTGCCCATCAGCCGATGGCGGAGGCTAGGGTACAGAGCGCAGATCAACAGCCGGATACATAAAACCGTCAGCGCTGGCATGTCACGAAAAAACGTCGGTACGGCAATAACCAAGTGCTTGTGCACGCAATCCACATGCGTCTTGTTTGAAACGCAGCGCCCGCAGTGGCTCTCTCCCCGGCAGAGAGGAACAAAAAATATCGTCCCGAATTGAGATTGATAGATTGGAGGATCGAATGTCATGGACAACAGGGAAGAGCGCATCAAACGGCGCGCCTATGAAATCTGGGAGCGCGAGGGCCGTCCGACTGGGCGCGAGCAGGAGCACTGGGATCAAGCCGTACAGGAGATAGAGGGAGAAGGTCCGGAGACTGAACGCGGCCCCGCAGTGCCTGATCCGACAGTCGGCGCCGGCTCAAAAAGCTCGAAGGACTGAAGGCTGGCCCGAGCGCCCGCCAAGGCAACCAAATTCGCCGAGCCTCGTTTGTCGATAACAGCCAGAGGAGATTTCGATGAAGAAATCCTTGTCGCTTCTGGTGTTTGCTGCTGCTCTAGAGCGGAATGAATTGAGGCTGAATCGGCGTGGGATTCCCTTAGGCGTGCAAATCTGATTCAACCTTCATGCTGGGCAAGGAG
>NZ_JAMYOR010000054.1:0-47826 GCF_040319965.1 Mesorhizobium sp. M0830
ACGGCCGCCGAAAGCCAGGAGCGGATCGCCCACACCCGGAACCGTCTGGTGCTCGAACAGGCGAGGGCCGTCGGCCTTCTTGGCGCGGCCAAGAACACACGCCTTTCCGGCAGGGTGCCGTCGGAACTGATCGAGGCGGCAAAGAAGCGCGCTCATGTGACCTCCGACACTGAATTGCTTGAGCTCGCATTGTCGCGGCTAGCTCTCGAGGACGATTTTGGCGCCCGGCTCGTCGGCCGCAAGGGCAGCATTTCCGCGGACATTGATCTTGACGTTTGATCTCGGGAGCGCACTGCGTTCCCTCAAACCACAGCGGCGTGCCGGAGGGCTGGAACGGCGGCCGGATTCCGCTCTGTCCTGGGCAGGTGATCAGCCGCCTGTCGGCGGTGCATTGCTTCTCGACACGAGCGTCTATCTGGATGTCCTGCAGGGGCGCACGCCTGAAGTGGTCGATGACCTTTTGACCTATCGGCTCTGTCAGCACTCGGCCGTCTGCCTTGCCGAGCTCAGCCATTTGTTCGGCCGGCTGGGCCATCCCACGACGAAGTCGGTCCTGAAAGTGGTTGCGGACACGATCGAAGATATTCCAGCGCACCGGCTGCACGCACCCGACGCCACCGCCTGGGGACGCGCCGGTATGCTTGCCGGCCTGCTGTTCCGGCTGAGCCGCCTGCCGAAAGGGGAGGGGCATGAACGCCGCTTCCTCAACGATGCGCTGATCTTTCACCAGGCCGGTCTGCTGGGCGCGACGGTCCTGACCGGCAATGTTCGGGATTTCGATTACCTCAACCAACTTGTTCCGTCGGTGCGTGTGATCTTCTACCGGCCGGTGACAGACTTGCGCCCGCAGGGTTGAAAGCGTCCATGGGAGATATGCCCGTGCACCGTGATCGTCCACCCTCCTTTGATGACCACCAGTCTTCAAAAGGCTCGCTGACACTCTCCTGCGACCGTTGAAACGCGGGCGGCAACGGCCATTTCTAACGTAAGGACCCACACAACCGATAACTGGATCACATGCCGCCGGAGGCGCGCTGGCGCGAATGGATGCATGGGGTCGAAGCAGCCATCTTTGCGTCGAGCGAGCCGTCGGCCGCGAAACACTCGCCCGGATCGTCGGCAAGAGTTGCAGCATCGACCTCCTCATCGACGACATCCGCGAGGAGTTGCGCGGCCGTCCCAATGATCTGGTTGCCGTCGGCGGCGGCTGGAGACACCTGACCCGGCCGGCCTATGCCGACGCCATCCACGCCACTGCCGGTGCCGCCAGTCCAAACGGCACGTTCACCGGAACTGGTATGGCATGGCAGCAGGTACCGCCAACGACAGTCTGCTACAAGATGCCAGACGGTTGGCAAGACCCACCACCATGGCCGAAGTTGTCGCCACCACGACCGGCGCGGCGAAGAACGAAGAAGCGGCGTCCAAGTCGGTATCCCTGGCCCAAGCCTCATCGGCAGGTGTAACCGCCATCGATGGGAAGGTGAATACCTGTGATCATGGATGCGGCATCGCTGAGCAGGAAGACGATCGGCCCGGCAACCAATATAGGCGTTGGTGGCGATCAGCACCGTTCTTGGCTGGTGACTACGGATGATTGCCTAACCGAGGGACACTCGATGGGGCGTCGTTGCAGCCCTCCGGAGTCGGAAGTGTGTCCCTACGGCAAGCCGCGTCGTAGTCGGCCAGTACCTGGCCGATCGCGACTTGAAGAATAGCGTCGGGATTCCCCGCGGACCCGAGCTCGATCGGGACCATCGGCAGGAATTGTCGCATCAGCGTTTCAGGAATGCTGACGCGGTCGAGCACCTCGCGCAGGCGGCCAACGGCAACGCCGGCCGTGGGATTGCTCCAATAATAGCGGATTCGGTCGCTGTAGCTGTAATGCCGCTGGAGGTAGATGCTCGCTTCATTGCCGTGATAATGACTGTGCCAATGGCCAGGTGCTGCCAGCATCACACGCTCCATGGTGCGGGCAAGCGACCTGTCGCCGTAATCCGCGATCATTTCGGACGCGATCAGGTCAAGCCCGTAAAGCGCCTCGCGCAAGGCAAATGTCAGGCCGGGGCCGACCTTGAGGATGGGAAAGCCGTTGCCGACAAGTGCTGTCAGCGCCGCGCGGCTCTGATAATCGGTGGAGTGCGCCTCGTAGACAAGCGACGGTTCGTCATCCAGCAGTCCGGTCAGCGCCTTCGACGCCTCCGGCCTGTAGGCGACGACGTTTTGGCTGCCGAATTCGACGCCCGGCTGCACGACCACCGCGATGACGCGGCCAAAGGTGTCGGTCAGGCCTTCGCGGGCAAAGATCTCGCGGTGAACGGCGATCGTGCGCCGCGCCGCCGCTGCCTCGGTAGGCTTCAGGTCGCTGATCGTATGGTCGACCCCGCCGGGGACAGGGACCTCGGTGCCGATGATGTAGGCCGGTAAGGCGCTGCCAGCCGCCCGCGCCGCCTTTTCGGCTGCCTTGGCCAGCCGCGCCGCGCGCGTGGCGATGGTCTCGTCATCAAGCGCCGCCGGTTCGCCGGCGCATCCCATCGACGCATCGAGATGGATCTTGCTGAAGCCGGCCCACACGTAAGCCGTGACCATGGCTTCGGCCTTGCTCATCGCTTGCGCCGCCGGCTCCGTGCGCCACGGGTTTGGTCCAAGATGGTCGCCGCCGAAGATGATGCGCGAGGGGTCCAGTCCCTCCCTGCTGGCGATCTCCAGCACGAAGGCGATGAACAGGTCCGGCGTCATCCCGGTATAGCCGCCGAACTGGTTGACCTGATTGCAGGTCGCCTCGATCAGCAGGATGGTTTCCTTGCTCCTGACGGCGCGCCGTATCGCCGTCTGGATCACGACGGGATGGGCCGAGCAGATCGACGTGATGCCGTAGGGCGATCCGTTTCTGCGCGCAGTGGCGAGGCCTGCAAGCGGGTTGGTCCTCATGTCACTCTCGCGGTCCCGGTGATGAAGTCGTCAAGCACGTCCAAGCCGGCGGTGCCTTCCATCGGGCCGCGCCGCGTGACGTTGCGGGCGCCGGCGGCATTGGCGTAAAACAGCGCCTTGCCAGGCTCCATGCCCTTGCGCCGGCAAGTCAGATAGGTGGCGCCAAAGCAGTCGCCGGCGCCGGTTGGGTCGACTTCCTCGACCAGGAAACCGGCACAGTCGATCCTGCTGCCATCCGCGGAGAAATAGCTAGAGCCAGCAGCGCCGCGCTTCAGCACGATCTCGCCGACGCCCCGGGCGATCAGCGCCTTTACCGCCTGGCATTCGTCATCGACGCCGGCCGCGGCAAGCAACTCGTCACCGGAAGGCAGCAGCAGATCCGCATCGTCGACCAGAGAGGTGAATTGCGCCCCATCTGCGCCGTCGATCAGTTCCTTGCGCATGTTCGGATCGAACGAGGTCGAGCCGCCATGGGCGCGCACGGCCTTCAAGGCATAGGCAACGATCTCCTTCAGCCCCGCCACAGACAGAGTGGACCCCATGACATGCAGGTGGCCGGCCCTGTCGGCCAGTTCGCGTGCTTGCGCAGTGAGGCGGATTTGCCCGGCTGCGGATTCAGCAATGTTGTAAACGAAGTCACGGCCGCCGTCGTGCCGGTAGCGAACGAAGGCGCTTCCCGTCGGGTAGCGGTCGCTGATCGACACGGCGGATACGTCGACCCCGTCGCGCCTCAACCTTTCCAGATTGATCGTGCCAAAATCATCGCGGCCGACGCAGCCGATGAGCCCGGCGGCGGCGCCCAGCCTTGCGACCTGGTCGATGAAGATGGCGGGAGCGCCGCTCGGATAAGGGCCGACCAGCGTCAGCGGTTCGAGAAAACCCAGACCCCGAACCGTCGCCACAATCTCGACCAGGATCTCGCCGGCGGCAATCGTCGGCCCCGCGGATTCGGACGCGATCTCCCTTCGCCTTCTCATTTCTGCAATTCCTTTTCTCCCTAACCGGAGCGAATGCCGCTCACGGCGGTGACCGGCGCACGACAGCGCCTGACCGTAGCTGAGGTAAATCGCAGCGAGAGTGAAGTCAACACAAACTGAACACATGTACATTTTGTCTGCTACGCATGTGTGTTTCGTGGTCGCGCCGAGCTCTGAGCCAGCGCATAGCAAGCGTCGACGCCATAGCAAAATCGGACAAACCACGCTTGACTTGGCTTTCCTGTAGCGCAATAGAATATGTACGCATGTTCACTTACACATGCGCATTCGTAAAGGAGGAGACGAAATGCCAATTGGTAAGCATATAGGAATTCTTGGCCTGTCGGTCGCCGCTTCCGCACTGACGGCAAGTGCCGCCTTGTCCGCGGAGATCACGGTAGCCACGGTCAATAATGGCGACATGATCATCATGCAGAAGCTGTCGCCGGAATGGGAGAAGGCGACCGGAAACAAGGTCAACTGGGTGGTGCTGGAGGAGAACGTCCTGCGCGAGCGGGTCACCACCGACATCGCCACCAAGGGCGGCCAGTTCGATGTCTTGACCATCGGCGGCTACGAAACGCCGATCTGGGGCAAGAGCGGCTGGCTGACGCCGCTCAACGATCTCGGCGAGGACTATGATTATGACGACCTGATCGCGCCGGTGCGCAGTGGCCTGACGGTCGACGGCAAGCTCTATGCCGTGCCGTTCTACGCCGAAAGCTCGTTCACGCTCTACCGCAAAGATCTGTTCGATGCCGCCGGCCTGAAGATGCCGGAGCAGCCGACCTATGACCAGATCACCCAATTCGCCGACAAGCTCACCGACAAGTCGAAAGAACAGTACGGCTTGTGCCTGCGCGGCAAGCCGGGCTGGGGAGAGAACATGGCCTTCCTTGGCACGCTGGTCAACACGTTCGGCGGCCGCTGGTTCGACATGGACTGGAAGCCGCAGCTCAATTCGGACGCGTGGAAGAAGGCGATCGGCTGGTATGTCGACACGATGAAGAAGGATGGGCCTCCGGGCATCAGCTCCAACGGCTTCAATGAAAACCAGACGCTGTTCGCCTCCGGTCATTGCGCCATGTGGATCGACGCCACATCGGCGGCGGGCCGTGTCTATGATCCCAAGCAGAGCAAGGTTGCCGACAAGGTTGCCTTCGCCAAGGCGCCGGTGGCAGTCACACCCAACGGTTCGGCCTGGGGCTGGGCATGGAGCCTGGCCATCCCGACCTCGACCAAAAAGGCGGACGCGGCAAAGTCCTTCGTTAAGTGGGCGACCTCGAAAGCCTATGTCCAGCGCGTCGGCGAGACCGAAGGCTGGGTTGCCGCACCTCCGGGAACGCGTAAGTCCACCTATTCCAGCCCGGACTACCAGAAAGCAGCACCCTTCGCCGCAACGGTGCTTTCGGCGATCGAATCCGCCGATCCGACCAAGCAGACCAAGGACCCGGTTCCCTATACCGGCATCCAGTTCGTCGCCATCCCTGAATTCCAGGGCATCGGCACCGAAGTCGGCCAGGCGATCGCCGCCGCGGTCACCGGTCAGCAGTCGGTCGATGATGTGCTCAACGGCGCCCAGACCGCCGTGGAGAAGACGATGACGGAGGCAGGCTACATCAAATAGTCGCTTTCAAGCCCAGAGAGGTCAGCCAGGAGGCGGAATGAGCACAGCCTCCTGGCGATCCGGGCCTGAAAAACCTCCCATTACAGCAGGCCTGGAGGATGCACGGATCCGCCACAGCGGGTCCGTGCGTTTCTCGGGTAGCGTCAGGGATTCGATGGGCCATCTCGATGACGTCGCGTCGGACGCCATCTGGTCCTCTGATACCGGTTCAAGGTTTGCGGAATTGGAATTGGACATGAAACTGAAGAGCAAGATTGCCCTCATTACAGGTGGTGCGCGCGGCATTGGCTTGGGTTTCGCGCAAGCCTATGCGCGCGAAGGCGCCAAGGTAGTGATTGCCGATATCGACATCGAACGCGCGGAGCGGGCCGCAGCCGCGATCGGTGCGGCGGCCTGCGCCATCCTGCTTGACGTCACCGACCTCGGTGCGATCGACAGGGTCGTGGCGGAGGTCGACCGCAATTTCGGCGGCATCGATATTCTCGTCAACAATGCGGCCATCTTCGATATGGCGCCGATAACCGACATCACCGAAGCGAGCTATGACCGCGTGTTCGCCATCAATCTCAAGGGGCCGCTGTTCATGATGAAGGCGGTGGCCAATGTGATGATTGAACGCGGCCGTGGCGGCAAGATCATTAACATGGCGAGCCAGGCCGGGCGGCGCGGCGAGGCGTTGGTGACGCTCTACTGCGCCTCCAAGGCAGCGATCATTTCGGCCACGCAGTCGGCGGCGTTGGCGCTGGTCAAACACGGCATCAACGTCAATGCGATTGCGCCCGGCGTGGTCGATGGCGAGCATTGGGACGTTGTCGATGCGCATTTCGCTCGCTGGGAAGGCCTGAAACCAGGCGAGAAGAAAGCGGCCGTGGCCAGATCGGTTCCGATCGGCCGCTTCGCGCAACCTGAGGATATTGCAGGGCTCGCCGTTTTGCTCGCCTCGTCCGACAGCGACTATATCCTGGCGCAGACCTATAATGTCGACGGCGGCAACTGGATGAGCTGACGCGCCAAGCCGCGCCGTTCTGGACAAGGTCGTCCAAGCAGGGGAGACTGACATGAAGGCCATCCGATTCACCGCCGCGGGCGTCGCCGGCATGGCGGATCTCGACCTGCCCAAGGTCGAGCCCGGACACGCTCTGGTACGGGTCCGGGCCGCCGGCCTTTGCCATACCGACATCGAGGTGTTGCATGGCCGTTACGGCGAAGGCGCGTTTCCGCTGGTACCCGGCCACGAATATGCAGGCACTGTCGAGGCGGTCGCCGATGATGTCACCACCGTCAAGCCGGGCGACAGGATTGCTGTCGATCCCAATATACCGTGCGGGCACTGCGCCGCTTGCCGGAAAGGCCTGACCAATCTGTGCGCCAGCCTGAAGGCCTACGGCGTCACCGAAAATGGGGGCTTCGCGGAATTCAGCGTGGTTGCCGTCAACCATCTGCATGGGATTGGCGATCTCGGGTTCGCCACGGCAGCCCTTGCCGAGCCGCTCGCCTGTGTCCTCAACGGTCTCAGTGCCGCTGGGCTCGAGGCCGGCAAGAACATGCCCGGCAACGCGCTGGTCTTCGGCGCCGGGCCGATCGGCCTGCTGCTTGCCCTCTCGCTCAGGGCCAAGGGCGTCAAGAATGTGGCCGTCGCCGACATTAGCGAACAACGGCTCGCCTTTGCAGAAGCGCTCGGGCTGGAGCCGCTGGTGTCCGGATCGCAGGCCCTGTCGGCGCGGGCGCGCGGCTTTGATTTCGTCGCCGACGCCACCGGCGTCGCCAAGGTGGTCGAAGGCATGGTCGGCTTCACTGCCGATGGCGGCACGGCGCTCATTTTCGGGGTCTGCGCGCCCGACGCGAGGATCTCCGTCGCACCGTTCGAGATATTCCGCCGGCAGATCAGAGTGGCGGGGTCGCACTCGTTGAACCGGAACATCCCACAGGCGCTCGACATTCTCAGCCAGGATGACGGCACGATGGCGCGGCTTGTCAGCCATCAGCTGCCCCTTTCCGAACTGTTGCCGTTCTTCGCCAAAGCCGGCGGCGATCCAACAACGATGAAAGTACAGTTCTCCTCGGAGTCATAGTCTCCAACAGTATAGCCGCGCCCTTGGGTCACGGGCAGTCTCCAGCTCTCGCAAAGAACATTCCACCTCCTTCCGGAGAAAGGGTGACTCAAGTAGACAGTGGCGACGGCAGTTCGAGCAAGGAGCCCATTAATGGCAAAGACGATCAGGACGATGGAGGATTTCTCGGCCTTTGTCGGCTTGTCTCGCACGACGGTTTCCAAATATTTCAATGACCCCAATTCGGTCAGGAAAAACACTCGGAACGTGATCGAGGCCGCGCAAAGGAAGTCCGGCTTCCGGCCGAGCATGTTCGCCGTCAATCTCAATCGCCGCCGCAGCAACATTCTCGGCGTCATCATTCCGAATTCGACGGATCCGTTTTACATGGCGCTGACGCGTCGCATTGAAACGATCGCCAACGAAGCCGGTTTCCTGGCGTTTGTGCTGTCTTCCGACGGACATGCCGAAATGGAAGACCAGGCCATTCAGACGTTCAAGTCGATGAACATTGCTGGTGCCATCATAGCGCCGCTCGGCGTGCAGTCCCACCACCGGATCCTAGCCGAACTCGGGTCGAGCATCCCCCTGATCTACGTCGATTCGCCGCTGGACGAGACCTCGTCTTTCGTCGGCACCGACAACAGGCAGAGTTTCAGGCTCATGGTCGATTATCTCTGCAGGTCCGGCGAGCCGCCCTGCTATTTCGCCATGCCGTTGGTCAACAACAATGCCCAAGCCAGACAGTACGCCTATGTCGAGGCAATGCAGCAGTTCAAAATGACGCCTGAAATCGTGCCCGTCACCGATGCGCGGTCGTGGGATTTCGAGAAATTCGGCTTCGACGAAGCGTTTCGTATCCTGAAGGGGCAAGGTTTTCCGACAAGGACCGTGCTTTGCGCCAACGACCGTGTTGCCTTCGGCGTGATCGCGGCCGCGTATCAGCTGGGCCTGAAGGTGGGCCATGGGGTGGACTGCGACATGCGGGTCGCGGGACACGACGACCATCCCTTGTCGCGCTACGCCTGTCCGCCGATTACGACGGTTGCGCAGAACTACAACGAGATAGGCCGCCTGGCCATCGAACTTCTCCTCGAAAGGCTGGATGAAAAATCGTCGGCCAAACCAGGCAGCGGACGCGTTCTGCTCAACGCAGAACTGATGCTGCGAACCTCAGCCTGATACATGTCGGCCTAAAAATGCGGTCGCAGCCCTGAAGGAAGGACCCGACCTGGCTCCAGTTCATCTCCGCGCGGCGTTCCTAAAGGCTCCATCAGGCTGGTCGCGTAGGCGCAACGCGGGCTCGTCCCAAGCGGATTTTTATATATCAAAAATGGCACTAATGGGAGCGACAAGGTTGAGTCGATATTGATATAAGAACCATATATATTGCAATTCCGACTCCGGGTCGGCGCGCGCGAAGGCTGTAGATTCTGGCTATACCCTTGTAGTTAAACGGTTTTCTATACAAAGATCTGACTCGGATATATAGATGTAGCAGGTGGATCAATCACGTAGGCGTTAGCCTGCGCCCTTGCATTTGCTATAGCGTATATGGTAAGGCCGTGATGCGGCAGGTCGTGAACCTGATTGCTAGTCCCGTGTCATCGTCGAGGTGCGAATGAAGACCACTGGATGGGTGCCCCCTGAACTCGGTCCGCACGCGATCGCCCCGAGGCGCGTGCGCAAAGGTTTCGCCGACGAGTCGTTTTTGTCTGATTTCCGTTTCCAGGCTCCACGTGAGGATCGGGATTTTCCTGAGGTCTTCGTCTGCACCGAAAGGATGTCCTACGATCCCGGCGACACCGTGGAATTTCTTGCCTCGACGACCGCCGATCGCTGGTCGATAACCATCTACAGGGACGGTCATGCGCCGGAATTGGTCGAGCAGGCCGATGGCCTTGCTGGCGTCTTCGCCGCGACGTCGCCCACCGCCTATATGGATGGATGCGACTGGCCCATCCTGCATACTTGGCGCATTCCGCACGACATGCGCTCTGGTTTTTACCGTGTCGTGTCGACCTGCGAGCGTGCACAGGGCGAGCGGTTCGTCCAGCATCATTTTGTGGTCGTTCGCCCCACTCCGCAGACGCAGAAGGGGCGTATTCTGTTCGTCCTGGCCACCGCCACCTGGACCGCCTACAACGATTGGGGCGGCGCCAACCACTATTTCGGCACCTGGGGTGTAGACCGGAACGAGGGCTCGCCGATATTGAGCCTGCGGCGGCCTTGGTCGCGCGGCTTCGTCTGGCTCCCCGACGGCGCGCCGCGGATCACGCTGGACCGCGTCCCACGCATGAACGAGATGCCTCGTTACCCGTCCAAGGAGTGGGGCTACCCGGGCGGATGGGCGCAAAATTATGCCTGCGCCGGATGGGCTCAGTTCGATCGCCATTTCGCGGTATGGGCAGAATCGCAGGGGTACGATTTCGACGTAATCACCCAGACCGATTTGCACGCCCGGCCCGAAACTCTCGACCGCTATAGTTGCGTCGTGACGGTTGGGCACGACGAGTATTGGTCTTGGGATATGCGCCAGGCCATCGAGTCCTTCGTCGAGCGCGGCGGCAATTTTAGCCGCTTCGGCGGCAACTTCCTCTGGCAGATCAGATTTGAAGAGGATGGCGGCAAGCAGATTTGTTGGAAATCCAAGGCGCCGAAACAGGATCCGTTGCGCGATGACCCCCAGCGCAAGCATCTGGTCACATGCGCTTGGGAAAGCCCGGCCGTCGGCTGGCCTGGCGCCTCGACAGTCGGAGTCAACGGCTACCACGGCATGTATGCGAATTGGGGCAGCTTTACACCTCGGGGGTCGCGAGGGTTCACCGTCTTCCGCCCTCATCACTGGGCCTTCGCCGGGACGAATTTGAGTTATGCGGACGTTTTCGGTTCGGAGGCGGGCGTGTTTGGATACGAGGTTGACGGGCTCGATTATACATTCAGCGAGGGGCTCCCACACGCCGTTCCCGCCTCCGGCGTGCCCGACAACATCGAAATCCTGGCCATGAGCCCTGCGGTTCTGTTCGAGCATGAGCAGGTCGGGTCCGGCTTCCGCAACTACATAGGAGACGACGATCTCGAGACCATAGTTTCAATGGCGGGCGACGCGCCGGACGTCGCTCGCCGCAAGCTCCGCTATGGCTCGGGTATGATGGTCTCAATGCCGCGCGGCAAGGGTCATGTGGTCACCGCCGGATCGTGCGAGTGGATCGTTGGACTCACGCGCAGCGAACCATTCACCGAGAAGATAACCAGAAACATATTGGATCGATTTTCGGCTGAGTAACCCCGAAAGCTATTTGGCGTCAACAACAGGGCACTTATGCCGAAGATGTCTGTCACTTAACAAAAAAATGGGAACGGAGTTCGATGAAAATCGCTAGACGTACGCTGCTTAAAGCTACAGCGGCAACCGCCACCATGATGTTCGCGCCATCAATAGGCAGAGCGCAAAGTCAGTCTGTCATCAAGTTCATTCCCCAGGCCGACCTATCGGGGATCGATCCCGTTCAGACCAACAGCCTCGTCTCTCGTCATCATGGCATGATGGTGTTCGACACCTTGTATGGCCTGGACGCAAACTTCAACTTACGGCCGCAGATGGCGGCCGGGCACACCTCTTCGGATGACGGGCTTACCTGGACAATCACGCTGCGCGACGGGCTGCGCTTCCACGATAATGAACCGGTTCTGGCACGTGACATTATCGCCAGCATGCGGCGTTGGGGCAGCAAGGACCCGCTCGGCAAAAACTTGCTGGCAAACACCGACGAACTGAGCGCCAAGTCTGACAAGATCATCGAGTTTCGCCTCAAGACGCCGTTCCCGCAACTGCCCTTCGTGTTCGGAAAGGGCTCGTCTGTATGCTTCATGATGCCGGAGCGGCTGGCGAAGACCGATGTTTCGACGCCAATTTCCGAGATAATCGGCAGCGGGCCATTCCGCTTTCTCGCCAGTGAGCGGATGGCTGGGCAGCTAAACGCCTACGAGAAATTCAAGGAATATGTGCCTCGCGACGAGCCTCCGAGCTTTATGTGCGGGGGCAAGGTGGTCAAGGTGGACCGGGTCGAATGGCACACAATTCCGGACGCCTCGACAGCGGCGGCCTCGCTGCAATCGGGCGAGATGGATTGGTGGGAGCAGCCGACGCCGGACCTCCTTCCGTTGTTGCAACAGATCCCTGACATCGCCGTGGAGGTCAAAGACAAGAGCGGTTTGATGGGCCACATCCGGCTCAATCACCTTCAGCCGCCGTTCAACAACCCCGCCATCCGCCGGGCGCTTCTCGCCGGCATCAACCAGGCGGATTACATGACCGCGGTCATGGGCAACGATCGCAGTCTTTGGCAGGACAATGTCGGATTCTTTACGCCCGGCTCTCCATTCGTGAACGACGCCGGCATGCAGGCTCTGACCGCCCCGCGCGATCTAGAGAAGGTTAAAGCCGACCTGAAGGCCGCGGGCTACAATGGCGAGAAGGTCGTTCTGCTCGTCCCGACAGACCTCCCTGCGTTGAATGCAATGAGCGAAGTCGCCGCGGATATGTTCCGTCGGGTCGGCATCAACCTCGACTATCAGGCGCAGGACTGGGGAACTGTGTATCCGCGTCTGAACTCGACGGAACCCGTCGAAAAAGGCGGCTGGAGCGCGTGGTGCAACTACCTCGCGGGCGTGGTGTGCATCAATCCGATAGGCAACTCATATCTTCGGGGAATCGGCAAGGAAGGCGCCGTCGGTTGGCCTGCCAGTGAACGGATCGAAACACTGCGCAAAGAGTTCATGGCGACGGACGACGCCGCCGAACAAATGCGCGTAGCGAAGGATCTGCAGACACAGTACTTCGAGGACCTGCCCTACATACCGACCGGTTTCTATAAGCAGCCGACCGCTTACCTCAAGACCCTCAGCAACATCGTAGAGGGCTTCCCGTTGTTCTACGGGGTCGAGAAGTCCGCCTGAAGTGTCGAGCGAGGCTGTGCGACGACTGGTCTTGCACAGCCTCTTTGATTCGAACGTCCTCGCGCGAAGTTGCTTCGGCTCTCGTTCCACATCGTTCGTGCAGCGAATGATTTCTTTTATCGCGCCAGCCCTGCCTGGGGCAGCGTCTCACCGGAACCCTAGGAACGAACGCATGTTGTCTTACGTTACAAGGCGAACGATGACGACGATACCGGTGATGGTGTTCGTCGCATTTTTCGTCTTCAGTCTTCTCTATATCGCCCCGGGAGATCCGGCAGCCATTATCGCCGGCGACCAGGCGACGCAGCAAGACATCGCTCGCATCAGAGAAAGCTTGGGGCTCGACCAGCCGTTCCTGATACGCTTCGGCGTATGGTTCGTGGGCCTGCTTCACGCCGATTTGGGAACCTCTATCTTCGCAAACGTCCCTGTCAGCACGATGATCGTGCAACGGACCGGGCCGACTCTATCGCTGATGGTCATCACGCTTGTTTTCGCGGTGCTCGTCGCGGTGCCGCTGGGAGTCGTGGCCGCTTGGCGACAAGGCACGCTCGTCGATCGCATCGTTATGGGCGCTGCGGTGGTCGGCTTTTCGGTGCCCGTCTTCGTCGTCGGCTATGCACTCTGTTATGTCCTGGCGTTGCATTTTCAGATACTGCCCGTCCAAGGATACGCCCCTCTCGAGAGAGGATTGTGGCCTTGGTTCAGATCGCTGATTCTGCCTTCCCTGACCTTATCCACGGGCTACATCGCGTTGATCGCACGCGTTACCCGCGCAGCGATGCTGGAAGTCGTGCAGCAAGACTACATACGCACAGCCAAGGCCAAGGGCGTCGGCCAGCGGATGATCCTTTTCGTTCATGCACTGAAGAACGCGGCGATTCCGATCGTGACGGTGATTGGAATCGGGGTCGGGCTTTTGATCGGAGGAGCTGTCGTCACCGAGAGCGTGTTCGTCATCCCTGGCCTGGGCCGCCTTACGGTCGACGCCATCCTGCGGCGCGACTATCCCGTTATCCAAGGCGTCGTCCTCCTCTTCAGTTTCTCTTATGTGATCGTCAACCTCCTGATCGACCTGCTTTACACGGTCTTCGATCCACGAGTGAAATACTAGGAATGAGCGATGAGTAGCGACATTGACGACGGCATACCCGCGGACTTTCTGCCGCCGGTAAAGGTGCGAACAGGTGTTCTCGGCTTCGCGCTCCGCAACCCAACCATCACGATCGGCGCAACGCTCTTGACGTCGATTGCGGCCATCGCCGTCGCCGCTCCGATCCTATGGACAGTAGACCCGACGGCGCTCGCCCCCTCGCTCAGAACGCTCGCGCCCTCCGCCGAGCATTGGTTCGGAACGGACATGCTTGGCCGTGACGTTTATTCGCGCGTCATTTATGGCACCCGTGTTTCACTTGTCGTCGGGCTGGCCGTCGCCGTCATCGCATCCGTTTTGGGTTTATTGATCGGGCTGGTCTCGGGTTTCTTGCGAAGCGCCGATTCCATAATCATGCGCGTGATGGACGGTCTCATGTCCATCCCGCCCATTCTCCTGGCGATAGCTCTCATCGCTCTCATGCGCGGCTCCATCGTAAATGTGATCTTTGCCATTAGCGTCGCGGAAATACCCCGGGTCGCTCGACTCGTGCGCGGAGTGGTTCTGTCATTGCGCGAACAGCCCTATGTCGACGCCGCAATCGTTTCGGGGACTCATAGGGCGAAAATCATATACCGCCACATCATGCCAAACACGCTGGCTCCGCTTCTGGTGCACGCAACATATGTCTGCGCCTCGGCGATGATCACCGAGGCTGTCCTTTCGTTCATCGGCGCCGGGACGCCACCGACCACACCGTCTTGGGGCAACATCATGGCTGAGGGGCGTGCGCTCTGGCAGGTGAAGCCGTACATCGTGATGTTCCCGGCGGCTTTTCTTTCGGTCACCGTGCTTGCCATCAACATGCTTGGCGACGGTATGCGCGACGCGCTTGATCCGCGAATTGCAGGGAAAGTCTAACATGCGTCTGTTGGAAGTGTCGCGGCTGCAGACGCACTTCAGGTCGCGGGACGGCATCACTCGCGCGGTCGACGGCGTCTCATTCGGCGTTGACGCCGGGGAGACACTCGCGATCGTTGGAGAATCCGGGTCCGGAAAATCCGTCACCGCGATGTCCATTCTCGGCCTGATCGATGCGTCGTCCGGCGGGTCGCGCGGGTCGATCAAATTGATGGGCAGGGAATTGCTGGGACTGCCGGAGCGAGACATGCGCCGGATCCGTGGCAAGGACATGGCCATGATCTTTCAAGAGCCGATGACGAGCCTTAACCCGGTTCTCTCGATCGGCTACCAGCTCTCCGAGTCGGTGCGGCTTCACGAGGGTCTGGGAAAGAAGGAAGCCGAGCGCCGCGCTATCGAGATGCTCGATCTCGTCGGAATCCCGGAAGCGCGGCGTCGCATCAACGACTATCCGCATCAGCTGTCTGGAGGAATGCGTCAACGGGTGATGATTGCGATGGCCATCGCCTGCAGTCCGAAGCTCCTGATCGCCGATGAGCCTACGACCGCGCTTGACGTCACCATCCAGCTTCAGATCCTCAATCTGATGCGCGAGCTGAAACGCAAGGTCGGCGCCGCGGTCGTCATTATCACGCACGACCTGGGTGTGGTCGCTGAGATCGCGGACCGCGTAATGGTCATGTATGCGGGGCGTGTGGTCGAGGCGACGACGGCGACCGAACTCTTCGAGCGTCCCCTGCATCCGTACACGATCGGCTTGCTCGGATCGGTTCCGAAACTGGGTTCTTCCCTGGCGGGCGAAACAAGCCGTCTTGCAGACATTCCCGGCATGGTTCCGAGCCTGAAGCGCAGGATCGACTACTGCGCTTTCGCGTCAAGGTGCATTCGGGCGACGGAGATATGCCGCAATACCGTCCCGCCGCTAATCATGAAGGCGCCGGCGCATGAGGTCGCCTGCCATCACGCGGTAGTCGACGCAATGGAGCAGCCGATATGACGGTGCCGATACTTCAAGTCCTTGGGTTGAAGAAATACTACCCATTGTCATCGACACCTTTTTGGGGGACCAAGAGCTTCGTGCATGCAGTCGACGATGTGTCGTTTGAGCTTCATCGCGGTGAAACCCTGTCGCTGGTTGGAGAGTCAGGCTGCGGAAAGTCCACGGTCGGACGCTCGATACTCGGTCTTTCCAGGCTGACTGCCGGGCAAATCTTCCTGGACGGTACGCGTATCGACGCATTCAGCCAAAGCGCGTGGCGGCCGCTGCGCAGGCGCATGCAGTTCGTATTTCAGGACCCGTTCAGCTCATTGAACCCACGTATGCGCGTGGGGGACATTCTGGCCGAACCACTGCGCAATTTCTCACTTGCGACCAATAGCAGCGAGATCGACGCTAAGGTCGGTAAGCTGCTCGAGACGGTGAGCCTGCCGAAAGACGCCGGTTCCCGATGGCCGCACGAGTTCTCCGGCGGTCAGAGGCAGCGGATCGGTATCGCGCGGGCCCTGGCGACCAATCCCGACGTCATCGTATGCGACGAGGCAGTCAGCGCCCTCGACGTCTCGGTCAAGGCGCAGATCATCAACCTTCTTCAGGATCTACAGGCTGAACTGGGCGTCGCCCTGCTTTTCATCAGCCACGATCTCGCCGTGGTCGAGCACCTGACGCACCGCGTGGCTGTGATGTATCTTGGCAAGATCGTTGAACTCGGCTCCAAGCGAGACGTTTTCGCGGCTCCCAGGCATCCATACACGGAGGCGCTGATGTCGGCCGTTCCCGTGCCGAAAGTGGGCGACCAGAGGCGGCGAATCGTCCTGAACGGCGATATACCGAGCCCGATCAACCCTCCAACCGGCTGCTATTTCCACACTCGATGCCCGCACGCCTTCGACAGGTGCGTTCGGGTGGAGCCTGCGCTGAAAGAGGTGACGCCCGGACGCCTCGCCGCATGTCACCTGAATGATGAGTCACCTCAGGCGGGAGCCTCGCTGTAGATGCCGCGACGCGAACTCGGCGCTGTCCGATGGAGGCTGGGATTGCGATCACGTCGGAACTCGGCGCATCCACATCAGTTCCGTCAGGGCGGAGACTTCGACAGGATCCGGCGATTGCGTTTTGGTATCGAACAGCAAAGGCCGTAGACGGCCGGACCTATGCCCTGGGGACATTCGTCCTAGAAGCAACCAGCTCCGGCTTAGGCGTAGCGAGCCAGTCATTTTTCATTTGTGCGCCGGTTTTAACATCCTACTAGCATGACGGCGGATGTTAGCCGCAGATCTTCCGGTGCGTATGAATGCCTTCTCGGCCGATCAACTCTGCACAATGGCCGCGGGACGCGCTGGGATGCCCACCTCACCAGCCGAATTGTGTTGCCGCGCGGTCAACGACCGCGCGAGCAATTGGCATGGAGGACGTCGCTGCCGGGGAAGGCGCGTTGCAGACATGCACGATCCGGGCCGTGGAGCGTATGATGAAGTCATGCTCGATCGTCCCATCGCTCATTACCGCTTGGGCGCGGATACCCGGACGGTAAGGCTCCAGGTCGTCGATCTTCAGTTCGGGGCAGTACTGCCTGCAAAGCGCCAGATAGCGTCGTTTGCTCAAAGAATTGGCCATCTCCGACAGACCCAAACGAAGATTGTTCTTCGCAAACACGCGGAACCCACGGTACGAGAATATCTCGGCTACATCTTTGAAGCTGAAATCGCCAAACCTGTAGCCTTCGCGCGCGAACGCGAGCACGGCGTTCGGTCCCACGGTGACGTATCCGCCGATCATGCGCGTTAGGTGGACGCCGAGGAATGGCAAGGCGGGATCCGGTACGGGATATATCAGGTGGCTAACGATGTCGTTTTTGTGCGGGCCGAGCCTGTAATACTCGCCGCGAAATGGCACCAGTTGAAAATCCAGGGTCAGTCCACTGAGCTTGGCCAGGCGGTCCGCCATAATCCCGGCGCAGACGATCAGGTGACGTGCCTTGATTGTCCTCGGGCCCGCCTCGATCGTGACCCCGTTCGGGTCCTCCTTGATGGCCTCGACCTTCAAGCCGGTGAGGATTTCACCACCGTGGCGCACCACTTCCGCACCCATTTTGCGGGCGATTACGGCATAGTCGACGATGCCAGTGGTCGGCACGAATAGCGCCCCGAGGCCTGTTATCCTGGGCTCACGCCGCGCAAGCTCCTTTGCATCGAGAACTTCGACATTCAGGCCATTCTCCTTGCTGCGTCCGTGGAGAGCGGTCATGCGCGGGAGATCGTCCGGCTTTGTCGCCAAGATCATCTTTCCGCATTGATCGAATGGTATGGAGTGCTGGCGGCAGAAAGCTATGGTCGCCTCGACCCCCTCCTTGCAGAACAAGGCTTTCAAGCTGCCTGGCTTGTAGTAGACGCCGGCATGAATGACGCCGCTGTTTCGCCCAGTTTGATGCTGGGCGAGGTCCGCCTCCTTTTCGATGATCGCAACTGAAAAACCAGGATAGCGGTCACTTATCCGCATTGCGGTCGCAACGCCAACAATGCCGCCGCCGATGATCACGACGTCGTATGTGCTCATGGATTGGTTCCGTCTGTTTTGGGAAGTCAGTCGATTTGCAAATGGGAAACAAATTTGGAGTTCAGATAACTTTCCAATGCGTCGGCCCCGCCCTCAGTGCCGTAGCCCGAGTCATTGATGCCACCGAACGGCACTTCTGGGAGCGCCAACCCAGGATGATTAATCGACATCATGCCCGAAGCGATATCATCGCCGATCCTTGCGGCGCTGGCTGCCGACCGGGTGAACCCGTATGCCGCCAGACCGAAATTCAGCCTGTTTGCTTCGACCATGATTTCGTCAATCGACCGCATCGGGATCATGAGCGCCAGGGGGCCAAATGGTTCGTCGTTCATGACGCGCGCCGATGTGGGCACATTGGAGAGGACCGTCGGCTGAAAGAAGAAGCCGGTATTGCCTATCCTTTCGCCTCCAGTCACCACTTCGGCTCCGTGCTGCACCGCGTCTTGAACGAACATCTCTGTCGCTTCGACCCGTCGCGCGTTGGCCAGCGGACCCATGCCTGTCTCTGCATCGAGCCCGTTGCCGATCCTGATCTTGCTGGCAGCGTCGCTGAACTTCGCCACGAACTCGTCATAGACGGGCTCCTCAACGAGGAAGCGTGTCGGCGCAACGCAGACCTGCCCCGCATTGCGGAACTTGGAGGCAACCATCGTCGACACGGCGCGTGACAGATCAGCGTCCTTGAGAACGACCACCGGTGCGTGACCACCCAGCTCCATAGTCACTCGCTTCATATGCTGGCCAGCCAGAGACGCCAACTGCTTGCCGACGGGAGTCGATCCAGTGAACGATATCTTCTTGATCACCGGATGGGGCACGAGATGCTGTGAGATTTCAGCCGGTGTTCCGTACAGAAGACCAATGACGCCGTCCGGCAAGCCGGCATCGATGAACACGCGTACCAGTTCGGCTGGCGCTGCAGGCGTTTCTTCGGCGGCTTTGATGATGATTGAACAGCCTGTGGCCAAGGCGGCGGCAAGCTTCCTCGCAAGCTGGCTGACGGGGAAATTCCAGGGTGTGAATGCAGCAACCGGCCCGACCGGTTCCTTAATCACGAGTTGGCGAACAGCGCTGGAGCGGGCTGGAATAATACGCCCATAGGTGCGCCGCGCCTCCTCGGCGAACCAATCGATGATGTCGGCGGCACTCAGCGTCTCTGCCTTGGCTTCGGCGAACGGCTTTCCCTGTTCGAGTGTCAGCAGTCGCGCAACATGCTCAGAGCGGGCTCTCAGCAGTTCGCCGGCTTGCCGCATCAACTTGGACCGATCGAACGGCGAGGTCGCGCGCCACGTTTCGAAACCCTTGCTCGTGGCCGCTATCGCAGCTCTAATATCAACCTCTCCAGCATGGGCGAACACGCCCAGCACCTCGCCAGTGGCCGGGTTGACGACGGGAGAGGTTCGGCCGTTGCTTGCCTGACGCCAATTCCCGTCGATATGCAAAAGAACGTCGTGATAGGCGATTTCGGTCGAGGGTAAAGGCTTGGTCACGTCTATATCCTCTTGGCTAATAGGGTCGCGGCCATTGAGTGGTTGGCATTGCACCCCGGTTTTTCGGGCATCCAGGTCGAGACTGGACCCACACTGTCTGCCAGCAGTGAGGGCTGCTTTCGGTTTTCACAGGGCGCGCAGGCGCGACGATGCTTCGGTTTGCTGGAAGAGGACGTGTGCCCAGCCGAACTCCGGCGTGGCGAGTTCGACAAGAAAAGGCCTGCGATACGCGGGTGTCGGGTCTCGTCGAATATCAGTGAGCTCTCCATCACCCAAACTTCCCGATTGGCGCGCCAGGTACGTCCATCCGGCAAGAGATCAGGGTTCCCTGGTCCGGCTTGCCGTTGCGGGCTGTCGAGAGCGACGTTATGAACAAGGTTCGAAGATCGCGCCCCCCAAAGCACGGCATCGTTGGCGCATCGGTGGGCACCGGCATCGAGGCCACGATGCCGCCGGCCGGTGAAATCTTGTTGACGCAGCCTGCTGTTACTCCGGCGCTCCAATAGAAGCCATCGACATCGACCGCGGCACCATCGGCCAGACCTTCTGCCTCACTGGGCGTGACCAGCACCCGCATTCGGGACATCTGGCCGCTGGCGGGATCGAAATCATATGCAGAGACCGAACCTCTCGAGTCAGCGTGATACATCGTTGTGCCGTCAGGGCTCCAAGCCAAACCATTCGACACGTTGATTCCGCCCAACATCCGAGTACACCGGCCGTCCGGCGTGATCCTGTAAAGTGACGCGGTAGGCAAGCGGGGAACGGAATCGTGCATGCTGCCCACCCAAAAGCAGCCGTCCGGACCGACTTTGCCGTCGTTGAGACGATTGATCGAGACATTCGGCTCAGGATGAACGAGAAACTCCAGCGATCGGGACGCCGGGTCGTAAAGGTGTACTCCGCTTCGAAGCGCGACGATCAAGCGTCCGCTCTGCGCCATGCCGACGCTGCCGACCGCCGCAGGCATCGGATGAGCGGTCAATTGTCCCGAAGCTGGATCGAGTTGATAGAGCGCCGGCGCCAAGATGTCGACGAACCAAAGTATCTGCCGGTCGTCGTCCCAAACCGGACTTTCCCCGAGGGCGAGTTCGAAGGAAACATGTCGCGTGAACGACTGGGTCGAATCTAAGTGCAAACGATACTCTCCTTCACCCCGCCGGCGGCAACCAGGAAGTGCAAAAAATTAGCACGTCCAGAATTTATATCAGCCGACGTAAGTTTGATATAGCAAATTTCGAACTTGTCGAGCCGATTTTGTCCTGCGACAGAACGAAATATGAGATGCAAACATCAAATTGCTACGGCCATCCGCCCTTCCGGTGAGGAATTCGGCGCCGCCGAAACACGTTCCGCGTTCAAAATGAACGCTGCGGCTCCGGGATTCCGAGTAGCTGCAAGGTTTTATTTTTTCTCCCGATGTGACTGCCTGACTCATAGTGCGACGCTTTGAGCCAGTTTCCTAAATATCAGCTTTGACCATTATGAAATATCGTATATGGTCGATCAATGGCGGAAACAGCATGAGGGACGCGGCTGCCGTGAGCGATTTATTGCACCTGAAGGACATCAGTATGCATTTCGGCGCTGTCATGGCGCTGGATCGAGTGGATATTTCCGTCGGTCGAGGCGAGGTGCTGGCCCTGCTGGGTGATAACGGCGCAGGCAAGTCGACGTTGATCAAAGTAATCTCTGGCGGACTGAAGCCGTCAGGCGGCAAGATCTTCTTCGAAGGCGAGGAGCGCGTCTTCGAGTCTCCTCACGACGCCAAGCAGATGGGCATCGAGACCGTCTACCAAGACCTCTCCGTTTGCCTGAATGCCGACGTTGTCGCGAATTTCTTCATGGGACGCGAACTCGCTCGCCGATTTCTTGGCATCCCGATTCTTCGGGAGGGCGAGATGAAGGCAATCACTGAGAAGGTGCTGAGTGCAGGAGGTACGCGCATCCGTTCTGTACGACTTAACGCAGAGCATCTCTCGGGCGGCCAACGTCAAGCGATCGAACTTAACCGCTTTGTCCACTGGGGTGGAAAGCTCGTCGTGCTAGACGAGCCATTTGCCGCGCTGGGCGTGGAGCAAGTGCGACGGGGCTTGGAAACAATCGCGCACGTGCGCGATCAGGGTATCGCGGTGATCATCGTCACCCACAATATGACCCATGCCTTCGAGATCGCGGATCGCATTGTAGTCATGCATCAGGGGCGGGTTGCAGGGAACGTGCCGACTGCCCAGACAACTCACGAGGATGTCATTCGAATGATTACCGGAGATGCGGCTCGCCGATCCGCATCCTGATCGTTTGTCCTCGGCAATAAGAAAACAGGGAGCGCAGCAATGAATTTTTCGAGAAGACAGATAGGCGGGCTTGCCTTGGCAGCCATGGCCGGACTGGCGTCCAGCCGCGTGTCGGCTGCCAGTAAAGGAAAGGTGTACTTCCTAATTCCTGATTCGGGCGGCCCGTTCTATCCGGCGTCCGCAAAGGTCGAGGCCGCCTTCCTTCAGCAGATCGGCTACGAGATGATCACCTTGGATGGCGGCAATAAGTCCGATCTGCAGCTGAACCAGATAGACAACATTATCAATCTAAATCCAACGGCGATCGTCCTCGCCGCCGTCGACTACGACGCAGCCGTGCCTGGCGTCGAGAAGGCTAGGGCCGCCGGAATTCCGGTGATCGCATTTGATCGCGAGATCAAGAGCACCAAGCTCGACTTTACCTCTGTGGCTGGCACAATTGAGATCGGCCGCATTGCTGGGGATGAGGCGATCCGGCTTCTCAAGGAGCGGAAGGGTTCGCTCAAAGGCAAAGTGCTGCAAATCATGGGAGATCCCGGCGACTCGTACGTTGTGGGCCTGGCAAAGGGTTTCGGCGAGAAGTTGTCGGGGCTTCCCAACGTGACGCTTATCACTAAGCCGACGCCGCAGTGGGAACCAACCAACGCCGGCAGCACGGCACAGAACCAGCTGCAGGCTAACTCCGACATCGATGTTATTTTCTATCACTCGGGGTATCTGGCGTCCGCAGTTCAAGGAGCGCTCGAAGCGGCCGGAAAGAAGCCAGGCGAGGTCATGTGCCTGGATGGCGACGGCGACCCCGGTGGATTGGCTCAGATTCGTGCCGGATGGCAGCAAGCGTCGGTTGCGCAGCCCATGTATGCGCAAGCATTGGCCGTGGCTGAGGTGTTGGATAAGCTTGTCAATAAACAGCCTCTCAACGTCGGCACTTATCAGGTTCTTGGCCTTGACGCTGCGCTGACGATCGAGTCATGGGGTCCTTATTTCAAGATACCTGGAAAGGTCGTGACAAAGGAAAATGTTGACGACCCGGACGTTTGGGGAAATGGCAAGATCCCGGACGTCAAGGTCACTCCAATCGGTTGACGTTTTGATTTGACCCCCTGGGGACCGAGTACGCTCGCTCGGCCTCAGGCTTGCTTTCGAGGCAACCATGACAAGTTTAAGTGACCAGGAGACCGTTCGCCCTCGGCAGATAGGGCAGGGAATGAAGCGGACGCTTATCGAAGCCGCACTCGAGAACATCGTATGGCTGATCCTGCTGACCATTCTTGCGGTGTTTTGTGTCGCAATTCCTGGTTATGCTCAATTCGGCATCTTCTTCAATATCATCGAGCAGGCCACGTTTGTCGGCATCCTCGCGGTCGGCCTATCGATCACGATCATCGCCGGGCAAATGGATCTGTCGATCGAGTCGACCATGGCTCTTGCCGCCATGGTTACCGCGACCTTGGTTAGCACCGGCCCGCTCGGATGGGGATGGGGGCAAAGCCCAGGTTGGCTGATCATTCCAGGGACGCTGGCGGTTGCTCTTGGCTTGGGCGTTGCCATCGGTCTCGCCAACGCCCTCCTCGTTATTAAGCTGAAGATCAATGCGTTCATTGCGACGCTCGCGACATATATCTTCCTTCGCGGCGCTGTCGTAGCGTTCAATGGCGGTTCGGCTGTATTTGGATTGCCCGCTTCGCTGAGGTCGATCGCCCTAGTCAAGTTAGCGGGAATCCCGCTCTTTGCCTGGCTGACGGTCGCCATTTTCTTGCTATTTTCATTCGTCCTGAAGAAGACGCCGTTTGGCCGCTATCTCTACCTTGTGGGCGGCAACCCCATCCCGCCATTCCGGGCCGGAATCCCTGTAGAAAAGATCGCCGCATGGAGCTTCGTGCTATCGGCTGCACTCGCGGCTTTTGCCGGATGGTTGCTCGCAGCTCGAACATCCGGGGCGACCCCGAACCTTGGTATTGGGATGCTGTTCGAAGCGTTTGCAGCGGTGGTCATCGGTGGAGTGAGCCTAAAGGGTGGCGTCGGCAGATTGTCCGGGGTCTTTGCCGGCGTGCTTCTATTGAGTGCAATCAGAACTGCGATCAACCTCCTTTCGATGCCGCCGCAATACACTCAGATGATTCAAGGCGCTCTGGTTCTCGCGGCGATGTTGCTGGATGCCCTGAAGACAACAGTCCGGAGGCGATACCTATAAACAGAATTGGCTGCGTGGAGGGCACTGTCTGTCAACGAGGAGGGCACAACTTCAGTCATCGACAGCGCTGGAGCGGTCATTGGTCCTGGCTTCGTTCTTCACAGCGAAGAGGACGGGGCTCCCACCGCCGGACTGGCGAGGCATCTATCATGGCGCGCTACTGAGTTTAGTTGGTTCTTTGGGAGAGGATGCAGAAGATCCGCTCTGACCCCTGCCGCGCGGCGAGAATCAGTGGCGCACCTGTGCCAGGGGCAGGGTGGGCAGCCTCCGGCGTGCGGTGTATCGCAGCGCGGTCCGCCGCCAGATCTGAGCGGCCCCGATAGCGTTGGCCCCGTAGCCAGCGTCGAAGGCAACGAGATGTCAGACAAGCTTAGACTGCGATTTCCAACGGAGTGCGACAATGAAGTTGCTGGACTTTAATGAAGCCGCGGGCCTCGAGCTTGATGGGAGCGTACGAGGCGTTCCGCCCGGGGTCGTGATATCGAACGGAAGGCTCACGGCGATGAATTGGTCGCCGCACGACGGCAGCATGACACTGCCCGTGCTGACGTTGGACGAGGAAGCTCTGTTATCTAATGCCACCAATTTCCTGCAATTCGCCGAGAACGAGAAAGTGCTCCTCGCGCCTCACGCCAAGACGCCCATGATGCCAGGCTTAGCGGCCTCGCTCATCACCGCCGGCGCTTGGGGGGCGACCGTGGCGAATGTTCAGCAGCTGTCTGCACTAATGGCTGCAGGCGTGAAGCGCATCATTTACGGAAGCCCCCCCGGTGGAATGACCGGCTGTACTCACCTGGCCGCGGCCCTGGCGCTCTTTCCGGACGTCGACGCGTATGTCTTCCTGGATTCGGTCGAAACCGTAAGGGCTCTGCACCGTGCCCTTCGCAAGAGAGGCGAGGCCAGAGCCTTCGGGTTGATCGAGGTCGGGTTCGGACGGACCGGCGCCAGAGACATCGGTACCGCCATGGCGATCCGCGACGCAATCATCGCCACGAATGGCGCGATCAGACTGGCAGGCGTCGCAACCTACGAAGCCGGCGCTGCGGCCGGAAGCGGCGTCGACTATCAGGTCGTATTTCGCCAGCTTTTTCGACTGGTTGCTGACGCGCATCGTTCGGCCAGAGAAGCCGTACCGTTGGGCGAGCACTTGATCATTACCGCAGGCGGCTCGAGCTATTTCGACGAGGTGATCGACGCTCTGCGGCCAGTGGCGGAAACTCAAGGCCCGACCTCACTGGTGCTGCGCTCCGGAGCCATCTTCTTCTCTGACGACGGAATGCAGCAGCGGGCTCTCGCGGCAATAGCAGCAAGAAGTCGCTATGGATCGATAGGAAATGCGATCAGGCCCGTGTTGTCACTTTGGGCGGAAGTCGTATCTCGGCCGGAAG
The DNA here is from genome assembly GCF_040319965.1 of Mesorhizobium sp. M0830. Classification (NCBI taxonomy): domain Bacteria; kingdom Pseudomonadati; phylum Pseudomonadota; class Alphaproteobacteria; order Hyphomicrobiales; family Phyllobacteriaceae; genus Mesorhizobium; species Mesorhizobium sp. M0830. Next base: position 25,485 of record NZ_JAMYOR010000054.1, read on the forward strand.
CGGGTCTTGCCATAGCAGGGTTCGGAAGGCGCGACGCGCCAACCGACCAAGGGGTCCCTATCGTGCGGCAAATCTACCGTGATGGCGTCAAGGTTACCTCAGTAGATGACCAACTGCCGGTCGTCGCGAAGGTGAACGACCAACACGCCTTCATTTCCGGACCAGGCGTCGAAGGCCTCTTGGTGGGAGACATCCTTCAACTTGGCATCTCACATCCCTGCACGGCGCTCCAGTGTTGGAGCGTCGTCTACGGCACCGACGATCAATACCGGGTCCAATCCGCGTTTAAAACCCATTTTGGCTAAGGAAAAGGCCGGGAATGATTAGATCTGGCGGCGGGGGGCATGGGAGCGATCCTCGACTTGGAAAATCGGCCATCTGCATGTTCAACGATAGGCCGACGATGCTGAATTGATGCATTCCTTGACGCCCACCTTCGGTGGCTTGCCGTTCGTCAACTTCGAGGCCGCACCCGCCCATGGCTGGCCCGTCAACGCTCAGTGGACGCTCATTGGATCGGCAGACCTGCACAGGGCAGCTGATCCGTCATCGGGACTGCTCTAAAACATGTTGCGGCTGACTGCTGCATGTGGATGATCACAGACTCCGACAGTGAATCCTGCCGCTACAGGTTTTGAGAGGCACGAGATTGGGATTCTGGTATTGTGGTGCCCGGCTACGGGCAGGGAGAAATGATGCTTGCGACAAAGACGGATGTTGAACGCTCGGATGAGGAAACTGACGACCGCATAGGGTTGAATCGCGACAGCTTGGCTGATCAGATTTATGCCAAGCTGCGCAGTGCACTGATGACCGCTCGGTATGAGCCCGGTAGCCGTTTAAGCATCCGAAAGCTGGCCGCGACCTTTAACACCTCGCCGACACCCGTGCGTGAAGCAGTTATGCAGCTCGTAAGAGAGGGAGCACTGGAACTGCGGTCGGGTTACCAGCCTATCGTGCCGGTTCTCTCGATTGCACAGTACATCAAGATCCGCGACACTCGCATACCTCTTGAGCGGCTGGCAGCTGAACTTAGCACAGTCAATATTACAGACGAGGGTATCCGACACATTCGGGAGATCAATAACAAGTGGATGCAATTCGAAGCTGAGGGGGATTGGCAAGCGGCAATTGCTGCTAATCATGAGTTTCATTTTACGGTGTATAGGGCATCCATGAACGATATTTTGGTTCGCATCATCGAGAACCTCTGGATGTTGTCTTACCCAGTTGTCTATTATCAATATCGGAACATACGCCTGAGCAGGTCTGGAGTGCACCCACATCTGCTGCTGATCGACGCGTTGGAGCGGCGGTCTCCGGCCGAAGCAGGCGAAATGGCGGTGCGCGATTTGCGCGAGGGTTCTTCCAGGATTATCGAACTGCTCAATTCGAAGAGAGAGAATCCGAAACAGAAGGTGATATAAGGCCAAGGGAGCGGATTGCCCTAGCCGCCGGTTCGGCGGCTACTCGCCGCGCCTAAGGCCGGGTGGAGTTCGGCTGCGCGAGTTCTAAGGCTTTCGATGGCGAGATCATCATGATCGAAACTCTTACGTCGCATTCCCCAGGCATGCGGTCACAGTAAAGGGGGCGCCAACGCGGTTGCATGGGACGTTCCGTAGGCGATGCCACCGAAACCACGCACTTGTCGACGCCGAAGCTCGCCGATTTGCTCTCGTACCGACGCGGGCAGGTTGAAGTCACGACTCGGCGAGATTTCGTTGCCTCTACCTCGGCGGAGAGGGCACGAATAGCGTGCCTGATCGTGGGCGGGATATGAGGCTTGAGTAAGTCCAGCACTGCGCGGCGAGTTTGACGTCATGCGCAGTTTAGACGCATCGCTGCGGCGAGACCACAAAACTTGCTCGCCGACCAAGCAGCCATTTGGCGGTTTGAGCCGACTGGCTGCGTCCATCTGCCATGATTGTGCGCCGGAAGGTATAGGGCGGTCCCGCTTGTCAAATCGGCTACAACTGCGGTCGCAGCAATCGCCGCCTTCTTTGTCGCGGCGCCAGGCTCCCCTATGCAGCTTAGCAACTCCAGAGACATTTGATATATCGTGGACCACAATTGAAATTACGCCGAGCTGCTTGAGAGGAAAGCCCATTGCATTGGGAGCACTGCTTCCATTCGCGGACGTTCTCGATCATCCGGGCGTGGCCAAGCTCATCGGAATTGTATCGCAATTCCGGAGCCCGCTGTCTCGGGGTTCCATCGTTTACGAGGGGTTTACCGCGCGGCGGTTGTGCGCTGCCATTCGCGGGACGCAACATCAGTTGCGCTCCTGATGGATGTGATCCGCCCTCTTCAGATTGAAGGGCATGGCGTGCTCCCCGGCATAATCCCGTCATCGAGGTTGAAATTGCAAGCGCGTCGCCCAGCCTTGCGGCACACCGTGTGCCCCACTACTGAGCCAGAATCCCATCGTTTCAAGTTCTGTGTTGATATATCAAATGAGCGTTGCGCGGTACCGCCAAAAACGTCATTGCCAAAAGCGGCGATTATGATATACCAAAATGACAGACCCGTTGGGAGGACGGACAGAATGCCGCCACACTCGCAGTTGGCTAGGACGGGGCCGTCGCGCCGGCGCGCGCGTTCAGTCCCGCGTTAGCAGAATCTGCCAGTCACCGCTCGTCCGGCTTCTCCGAAGCATCCATGAAGCCATCGCCGGATGTTCACGACCAGCATCCGGTCCGAACGCCCGATACGGCCAAGTCAATGTTGCGCGGCCGACTGGCGAATGAAAAGCGCACAAACAAAAAAGGGGAAGACCATGAATATTTCCTTGAAATCCCGCCCTTACCCGAACGGGTTGAGGCTCGCCGCGATTGCCGCGTCGTTGATCGCTCCGGTCGCGGCTCCCACCTTCGCCTGGGGACAGGACAGGCCGCTCGTGATTGCCCGGAATCTAGACCTGAACTCACTCGATCCGTCGCGGGCCGGTTGCGACACGTGCATGATTTACCTGACGGCTACGTACGAAACGCTTGTTCATCTCGGCAAAGACGGGAGGTCCGTGGAGCCGGGACTGGCAGAGTCATGGGAGGCCAACGAGGACAACTCGGCTTTCGTGTTCAAGCTCAATCCCAAGGCCGTCTTTGCAGACGGTACTCCGGTGGAGGCAAAAGATGTCATCTGGTCCTGGAACAGGCTCATCAATGGCCAAGGCGGTAACGCCTGGACGCTGGGCACGATCAAGTCAATGGAGGCGCCCGACAGCCACACCGTCAAAGTCCAGCTGACCCAGCCGGATGGCGAGTTCCTTGGCAAGGTCATGGTGAGCAGCTCTGCGATCATCAATAGTGATCTGGCCGAGGCACACGGCGCACGGGCGGGGAAAGACGCCGGCACCGATCCTGCCGAGCCATGGTTCCTGTCCAACTCGGCTGGCAGCGGTCCCTTCGTGTTGGCGGCATACAGTCCCAATGCGGAGTTGCGATTGAAGCGGAACGATAAATATTGGGGGCAACCAGCAGGCGTCAGCGAGGTGCTCTTCAAGCAAGTGAAAGACTCGGTTGCGCAGGCGCAGTTGATCCAGAACGGTGATGTGGACATCGCGATGCAAATCGATCCTGACACAGCAAAGACTATATCATCCCCCGATATCGTCGTAGATTCTTTGCCATCGGCAAACTATATCTATATGGCGCTTAGCCCTGGGGCGAAGGCTAACCCCGTTCCCATGACGAAGGAAATTCGACAGGCGATCGGCTATGCGGTGGATTACAAAGGCCTTGTCGAGTTCACCGTCGGTGGCGCCGGTCGGCTGCAGCCGTCTCCGGTTCCGAACGAATGGCCAGGCACGCAAGGCTTGCCGGAGCCTGAATACAACGTCGAAAAGGCTAAGGAACTGCTGGAAAAGGCTGGATTGAAAGACGGGCTCGATCTTGAGGCGAAGTTTCCAAACATGAACTATTACGGGGTGGATATGTCCACTCTCATGCAGAAGCTTCAACAGGATCTGTCCAAGGCCAACATTCGTATCAAGCTTGAACCGCTGACCTTTCCAGTCTGGCTTGATACCGTCCGTGGAGACGGCACGCCACTGACCGCCTCATTCTATGCCCCTGACTATTATGGGACGGGGCAGTATATCGACAATTTTGGCATGATCCCCGGGACACGGTGGGCAAAGCGGTCAGGCGCCGAGCGCCTCGGATTGCTGAACGCCAAGGAGAAGGAACTGCTGGACAAGGCACTGGCGGCTCCCGAGGACAAGCGTGACGAATTCTTCAAGCAGGCTGCCCTGGAAATGACAGGGGATCGGATCATTATCGGCCTCGTCAATCCCGACAACATTTACGTCTATAACAAACACGTGCAAGGCGTTCGTTACAGCCTCAACGACTTGATGCCACTGCGTGAACTAAGCTTCAAGCAATAGGTTGGTACCGCCAACCCCCAGCCCGAGGATAGTCGATCGGCCGGCGAGGTGCTTCACCCGCCGGTCGATCAAAGTTTACCTGCGGGGCGTTGCGCCGAGACGTCGGCCGACATTGTCTGTTTTCAACCAGACAGAACATCTTGCTGTAAGCTGGCGCTGAATGCGGGTTCAATCGAGCGTTTGGCCGTTTTTCTGCTTCGCTGCCGTCTTCTTCTTGCCGAGCCGCTGCGTTTCCTTCAACTGTTGAAGGATCAGGTAGGAGCCTTCGCGTGTGTCGCGCAAGACGAGGTCGCCGACCTCGCTCGGCGACCTGCGCACGAGCGCATCTATGATCAACACGTGCGGATGCACCTTCGATGCCGCTTGCAGAATGTTTGGATACTGGTTGTTCACGAACGGTCCGGAAAGTAGCCACAGGTTTTCGATAACGTGAACCAGGACCTCGTTTCCTGACGCCCGGTAGATCGTAAAATGAAACTCCTGGTTAGCAGCAAGAGCAGCTTTCCATTGCTCCTGCGCCTCAGACTTCACCCAGGTATCGTGAAGTTCGCGCAGTCTTTGGATTTCCTCGTCGGTAATGTTAACCGCACCCAATTCGGCAGCAAGCCGCTCCAGCGGAGCGCGTGTTTCCCTGATGCTGATGTATCGCGGAATTGACAGCACTGGAACCCGCGGTTGGTATCCAAGCCGCAATTCCAAGGCCCCCTCCCTTACGAGCTGAACAATCGCCTCCCGGACTGGCGTTGGAGACGTATTGTAGCTGACCGCCAGCTTGCGGATGCTCAAACGGGCTCCAGGCCCGTAGAGACCTGTCATCAACGCAAGGCGCAGCCGCGCATAGATTTGTTCCGAAAGGCTATCGCGGTTTCGGTCGATGGCTTCGTCTGCCTCCTGGGCAGCGTCGTCGTCATCGTAGCTCTCGGTAACAGACATCGACTTCCTTTCCCAACGTTCAGCCGATCGGCTTGCCCTGACGAAGGGGCAATCCTTTGTGACCTTCGCTCGACACAGGAGTTTGCGCCAACCAGTATATTCGAAACGGCGGCAGAAACACCACAGAGATGTTTACAACGCCGATGGGCAGAGGCTTTGCCTTTACACTATCACGCTGGCAGGCCCGAGCCGTTCGGCTTCCAGTTGGGGCACTCCAATTACCCTTCTGTTTGGCCACAAAGGCGCGGCGGTTGCGGCTGCTTTTGCTCTTGGTCTTCGGACAGATGATCGGGAACGGCCGCTATCGGCTCAGGTCGCCTGCGGAGGTCTGGATCTCCTTGACTGTTTCCCGCGCGATCTGGCCAAGGAGCGTGGCGTCGCTGGTAATGGTCACGATGCGGAACCCCATATCGATCATCCTTGCCGCATAGGCCGGAGCCGCACAGTGGAGGCCGGCAATCAGCCCCCTCTTGCCTGTCTCCTCGATTATGCGTGCGTAGACAGCAAGGAATCTCGTATCCTCCAGGTCTAAGGTCGGTCGCAGGCCAAACGAGAAGGCCAAATCGCTTGGGCCGACATAGACGCCGCTAATGCCAGGAACGTCCAGGATTTCATCAAGGTTCTCGACGCCCTGGCGTGTCTCTATCATCGGCAATACAACCAGTTCCTCGTTTGCGAATTCCTGATAGAGGTTCCCAGGCTCTCCATAGCCACCTGCCCGAACCGGGCCGTTCGATCGGTTCCCAGCAGGGGGGTAGAGACAGGCAGCGACGAAATCCCTCGCCTGCTCCGCAGTGTTGATCATCGGGCAGATGACGCCCCAAGCGCCAGCGTCGAGTACTTTGCCGATAATGCCAGGTTCGTTCCACGGAACTCTAACCACGGCCGTCACCGGATAGGCGCCGATCGCCTGAAAGCACTGCACCATAGTGAGGTAGTCCTGGACCCCATGTTGAAGGTCCACCGTGATGCTGTGCCACCCGGCCCTGGCCATGACTTCGGCGGAGAATCCCGAGGGGATAGCCAACCAACCGTTTAGACAGGCCTTGCCGCTCGCAAGACGCGCGTTCAGGGCGTTTTTCAAAAAAGTCTCCTGTGAGTCTTGGCCGTTTGATATATCCAAAGGTGCTCAGCTCTCGAAACTGAAAGGCCCTGCAAAAGCTGGCTCAACAAGAAACGATTGGACAAAGTACCGCCGGTTCGACCTTTTCTACTTGCACCCTCTCGCACAAAATGCAAGTATGATATATCGTTTTACCCAAAATGTGGCCCTCGATCGCTCTTGGTCTGGCGACAGCCGATCAAAGGGCTATCTGGAGCGAGCATTCTGGAAGCGATTTAGGCGTGCCACACGAGGGAAAAACAATGTCCAAATCCAAAGTGTTCCTAATCACCGGCGCGGCGAGCGGCATCGGCGCGGCGTTGGCCAAGCGGGCAGCCGAAGCCGGCAATACCGTCATTCTGGCCGACATCAACTTGGCTGGCGCAACAAGCGTCGCACAGGGAATTGGGCCAAAGGCAGAAGCTGTTCGGCTCGATATCTGCTCGTCGCAGCAATGGGACGACGTTCTCGAAGGAGTCAGGACGAAATTCGGCCGCTTGGATGTGTTGGTCAACAATGCCGCCATTGTCCACACCGGATACGCCCGCGATTTGAAGATGGAGCAGCATGAAGACACGATGATGACCAACTTCTTCGGGCCTGTCAGAGGGATGATGGCGGCACTTCCCAAGTTCAAGGCGCAAGGCCACGGTCATCTCGTGACGATATGCAGCATGACCGCCTTCCTGCCTTTTCCCGGCATCGCCAGCTACGCGGCAGCCAAGCATGCGCTTCGTGCCTATCACCTCGCGCTTGCGCTAGAGGAGCGAGAAAGCCCTTTAAAATTCACGATTGTCCATCCAACGTCGACCGAGACGCCGATGCTCGACAAGGAAGCGGAAGACGACGCGATGGCCTTGTCGTTCGCGGGGACTCCCGTCACCGCGGAGTTTGTCGCTGACATCGTGCTTGAGGCGATCCGGAAGAATACGGTCGAGGCATTTGCACCTCCTGAACGGGGCAAGGCTGTCAAGAAGCTTGGCGCCAGCCCACGCAGTCTTTGGAAAATGATGGAGCGAAACGCCGCGATTGGGGCCGAAAAACTTCGCGCGCGCCGGGCGGCCAAAAAAGGGTAGACCGATCAGGCTGCGAGGTGGAGTTGTGCGGAGCGGTTCCGCACCGCAGGCGGCCTGTGAACCTTGACCTAGTAAATAGGTGCGGGCGCGCCACGTCCGTAGGGGACAGCCCCGATCGCAGGCAGCCCATACATCGCGCCAGTCGAGTGCAGGGTCTTGGAAGAGGGCGGCCACGTGCGGCGTAGATGTGGCGCGAAGGTTCTGCCTCAGTTCGGCGGAACGCAGATAAGCTTAGCACAGCTCGGCGCGGCCTCTTAGGCTTCAATGCGCCCGCCCCTGTCTCGCCAGGCGCCTAAAAAGATCTCAACCGAACTATTGCGCTTGGGATTGCGATGCACGGTCCGGCTCAGGGAAGTGGCATGCTACACGGGAATTCCCTAATTCGCGCAGAACCGGGTCTTCTGTTGCGCATATGTCGCGTGCTTTCCAGCAACGCGTTCGGAATCGGCAACCGCTTGGAGGATTCACGGGATTTGGCAAATCGCCGTGAAGGACGATTCTTTTTCGGCGACGCTCGGTTCGGGGATCAGCCGTCGGAACGGCCGATAGCAACGCAACCGTGTAGGGGTGCCGAGGATTGCCGAAAATTTCTTCCCTGGAGGCGATCTCGACGATCCTTCCAAGATACATGACAGCGACCCTGTTAGATATGTGGCGGACGGTGGAAAGATTGTGAGCGACGAATAGGTAAGCGAGGCCGAGGCTCTCTTGCATATCGGCGAGAAGGTTCAGGATGCCCGCCTGGATACTGACATCGAGCGCCGAGACGGGCTCGTCGAGGATAATGAGTTTCGGGTTGACCGCGAGTGCCCTCGCTATACCCACACGCTGGCGCTGGCCTCCCGAGAGCTCGTGTGGAAAGCGCTGAAGGTGCTCTTTGTTCAGCTTCACCAATTCGATCAGCTCGCGGACGCGGCTCTGCCTCTCGCTTTTCGTGAGATCAAGCAGGCCGAGAGGTTCGGCAACGATTTCGCCAATCCGCATTCGTGGGTGCAGCGATGCGAAGGGATCCTGAAATACGACCTGAAGATGCCGGCGCTGCTGGCGCATCTCGTCATTGCTAAGCTTTGACAGGTCGACGCCATTCAAAAGGACTGCCCCGGAGGTCGGTTTGGTCAGCCTCAAAATACACCGCGCAAGCGTCGATTTTCCGCAACCGGATTCTCCGACCAGGCCAAGCGTCTCGCCGCGCATCAGATCAAAACTGACGCCTGCGACGGCTCGTACAACGGGGGCGCCGACGCCGGTCGCAAAGGCACCCCCTAGGCCGAACTCCTTGGTTAGGTTTTGCACGGAAAGCAGGACGGGCGCCGGCGCCTGGCCAGCCATTTCCGTATCACCACAGGGGGCCGATAGATTTTGGAGAATGTCCGTCATGCCGCTTTCCTTGGACTGCGGTATGCCGGAAGGCCATTTGCCAGGTGACATGCGACAGCTGAATTGCCTACTTTGGTGAGCAAAGGAGATAGCGCGCGACACTTCTCGATGGCGAAACTACACCGCGGGTGAAATGCGCAGCCATTCGGAATTGTTTGAGGCGTTGGGGGGGCGCCGCCGATGTCCGTCAGGCGTCCAATCTCCCCATTGATCTCCGGCAGCGAGCCCAGAAGGCCGCGGGTGTAGGGATGTGCGGGATTGTCGAAAAGGTCGTCGACGCTCGCCTGCTCGACGACCGACCCGGCGTACATCACGGAGACGGCTTCCGCCATTCCAGCAACGACGCCGAGGTCATGGGTAATCAGCACCAGCCCAGTGTTGTTGCGATGGCAGAGCTGCTCCAGCAGCTCAAGAATCTGGGCCTGTACCGTGACATCCAAAGCCGTGGTCGGTTCATCGGCGATGATCAAGTCGGGCTTGTTGGCGATGGCGATGGCGATCACCACCCGTTGGCGCATTCCGCCCGAGAACTCATGAGGATATTGCTCCATTCGCTTCTCAGGGAACGGAATTGCCACCTCGGCAAGCAAATCCATGGCTCGCCTGCGGATGTCGGTGTCCGACATCGCGGAGTTGTGAATGCGGATCGCTTCCATAACCTGGTCGCCGACTGTCAAGACTGGGTTGAGTGCGGTGAGAGGATCCTGAAAGATCATTGCCATTCGAGAGCCGCGCAGCCGTTGCAGCTCTTTCGGGGCGATGCCAACCAATTCGGTTCCAAGCAGCTTCGCAGAGCCGCTGATCAGGGTCGACTGGGGCAGGAGGCCCATGAGCGCGCGCATCGTCACACTCTTTCCCGATCCTGACTCGCCAACCACGCTTATGATCTCGCCCTTTCGCAGCGAGAACGTCACGCCCCTGACAGCGTCCACATGAGCTTCGGGAGTGTCGAAGGCGACCTTGAGGTCTCGAACCTCAAGCAGGACAGCATCGCTCATGAGCCTTTCCTCGGGTCAAGGATGTCACGCACTCTGTCACCGATGAAATTCAGCGCCAGCACGACGGTGAGAATGGCTAATCCCGGTGCTGTGGCGATCCACCAGTAATAGTAATTGACAGCACCGTCGGAGACCATAGCGCCCCATTCGGGCGCAGGCGGGGCGGCGCCCAGCCCGATAAAGCTGAGCGAGGCCGCAAGCAGCACGACCTGGCCGAAATCCATCGTGGCGTTGATCAGGATCGGCGTCCAGCAGAGGGGCAGAATATAGCGAGTCAACAGCCTCCGCGGCCTGACTCCGGACGAAATAGCCGCGTCCACATGTTCCATGTGTTTGACGCTTATGACTTGTGCTTGCATTAGCCGGGCATAAAGCGGCCACCAAACCACAATCATCGCCAGTGTCGCCGTCCACAGGCCGGGTCCCAGGGACGCCGCTACCGCCATGGCCAACAGCATCGGCGGGAACGACAGCGTTATGTCCACCATGCGCATGATCAAGGTGTTGGTCCATCCTCCGAAAAAACCGGCGATGGCGCCGAGCGCGCTACCGAAAAGAGCACCCGCAACCACCACCGTCGTTGCGATGGGGATCGAATATGACGCGCCGGCCATTGTTCGGGAAAATACATCCCGGCCAAGCGAGTCCGTCCCAAACGGATGTGAATAGCTGGGCGGCTGCAGGCGATGCCCGACCATATCAAGAGACGGGTAAGGCGCCCAGAATTGCGAAGTCATCGCAGCGAAAATCCAGAACAGAATAATGACCAAGCCGATGTAGCTCGGCGCGCTCGACCAAAGGTTACGACGGCGCCTCGATCCCGTCCGAGGCAAGGTGGATGGGATGCTTGTCATCTGCATACCTATTGTAGCTTGATCCTGGGGTCGACGGATACGTATGTCAGGTCGGTGACGAGGTTTGTCAGGAGGAAGAACGCGCCACCGAGCAAGGTCACCCCCATGATCGCGGGGTAGTCAAGCGCCCGCGCGGAGTCGACTGCATACGAACCAATTCCAGGCCAGGAGAAAATCGTTTCGGTCAGAACGGCGCCAGTAAGAAGAAATGCGAAAGAATATCCAATAACCGTTATTGCCGGAATGAGTGCGTTTCTCAAGGCGTGATGGAAGAGAACGCCCCTGTCGGTTGCGCCTTTGGCCTTGGCCATCAAAATGTAATCCTGACCGAGAACATCGAGCATGCTGGCGCGGACCAAGCGTGAGATGATGCCCGTAATTGACCAGCCAAGCACTGCGGCGGGCAATATCAGGTGCGACAAAGCCTCGAGGAAGGTCGAAAACTTGCCCTGGAGAAGCGCATCCACCGTGTAGAATCCTGTGAACGTGTCCAAGGCCGGCGAGCGCGAATCGAGGCGGCCAGGGCCTGGCATCAGCCCGAGTTGAACCGAGAAGATAGACAAGGCGGCCAGACCCGACCAAAAGACTGGCAGCGAAGAGCCAAGCAGTGCGAATAGCCTGACGAGATGGTCGACTAGCGTGTCACGCATTCTCGCCGCCAGGACCCCCAGCAAGATCCCGGAAGCAGACCCAACCAGCAATGCGGCCACAACGAGTTCCATAGTCGCGGGGAGGCGCTCCAGAAGGTCCTGGGACACTGGGCGCTTCGTCCGGAAAGACGTGCCAAGATCGCCGGAAGCGATGTTCTTGATGTACACGACGTATTGCTCAATTGGGCTTTTATCCAGGCCCCATCTTGCCTTGGCCGCCGCTACGGCCTCCGGATTGCTGAGCTGCCGTTCCGGTAGGATCGATGTCAAGGGATCTGCCTGCGCCAGATGCGATAGAATGAAAGCGATAGTCACCACGCCAAGCAGAAGCGGAGGCAGTCCGGCCAAACGCCTCAACATGTATCTATAGGCTTGCATCGGCTGCTCCTGTGCTGATCCCGGAGATCATCGCCTTCCAAGTCGCGACTTTCCCAGGAACTGCGACACAGCGTCGGGCGATATCTGCTGTTGCCATGGCCTATGTCCTCTGGCGTGCCGAGCTGGCAGGGCTTCATTTGATATATCATAAGTGCCAGTTTCGAGCGTCTGTCAATTTCTTTTTCGAGCGGTCGTCGTGATTTCGGCTGGGCAAAGTGGCGAGACAATACCACCTCCCGCCGCGACACACCTCAAGACGCAGGGGCTGGGGCGGTGTCGAAGCATGCCAATGCCAGATTGGGGCAAAGCGTGGCCGTTATGCCCTTACAGAGCGCCGGAACTCGCCGGCCCATCGCGCCCGCCCCTGACGGTCCGGTGGGCCTAATACCCTCCACAAGGGCGGTATTCCCCCCGTTGACACTAAAAATCAGCAACGCTATACGATATATCAAATTCACGGGATGGCTTTATGAACGCCGCGCAAAACTCACTAGAGGTACAGATTCCAGCATTCGGAGAAATTGAGGAGGCGGCCAAACGCTTAAGGGGCGTACTCCCGCGAACCCGCTTGTTTGAAAGCGAAACCTTGAATCAGCGGGCAGGCGGGAGGTTGTTGATCAAAGCGGAAACATTGCTGCCTACCGGCAGCTTCAAGGTGCGCGGGGCATGGAACACGGTTTCGCAGCTCTCAAGCGAGGCGAGTCGACATGGTATCGTGGCACTTTCTTCCGGCAATCATGGCCAGGCGGTTGCCTGGGCTGCACGCAAAGCTTCGATCGCGCGGACAGTCGTCTTCATGCCGTCAACCACACCGGCGGCCAAACTCGATCGGACGCGCGCATGGGGCGCCGAAATCAGGCTGTTCGACCGGGACAGCGCGGATAGGCAATCGCTCATTGAAGGCGCCGTCGAGAAGGAAGGCCTGCATTATATACCGGCCTTTGACCATCGGCACGTGATCGCCGGCGCCGGCACCGTCGCGCTTGAGGTCGCGGAGGAATTAGCAGGCACCGCCATAGACACGTTCGTCGCCGCGTGCTCGGGCGGTGGGCTCATGGCCGGCTGCGCGCTTGCCATGGAAGCGCTTTCCTACGCTACCGAAGTATGGGGGGTCGAGCCCGAGGGCTATGACGACACCGCCCAGAGCCTGCAGCAAGGGCACATCGTAACGCTTCCGTTCACAAACCGCAGCATCTGCGATGCCATTCTCTCCCCATCTCCTGGTCCGCTGACGTTCCAGGTCAACAAGAGGCTCCTGTCTGGTGTCATGACGGGCACCGACGTGCAGGCAATGCAGGGCATGAAAAAAGCGTTTGAGGAGTTCGGCTTGGTGGTCGAGCCGGGCGGCGCCTTGGCGCTTGGCGTCCTCTTGGCCAATCGCGAGCGGACCACTGGGCGTACAACCGTCGTCGTCTTGAGTGGACGAAATGTGGACCCGGACCTGTACGCCGACGCGATACTTGCAACATCCGATGGGAGGAGAGATGACGTTTACCAAAGGCAGACTTGAGGAGCTTGGGATTGAGCTTCCGCAAATTGTGCCAGCTTCTTATAGCTACGTGCCGTTCAAGAAGATCGACAGGCTGATCTTCATTTCGGGACAAGTCCCGCGTTTGTCCGACGGTTCCTTTCTGACAGGGAAGGTGGGGCTTGACTGCAGCTTTGACGAGGCCCGCGAGGCTGCGCGGCTTTGCGGTAAGCATCTGCTGTCAGTTGCACGGTCCGTGACAGGTTCACTCGATGACATCGAGTTTCTGAAGGTGTTCGGCATGGTGAATGCCGTTCCCGATTTTCGCGACCACGCCCGGGTGATGGAAGGGTGCTCGCAGCTTTTGGTGGAAGTCTTGGGGGATCGCGGCCGCCACGCCCGCTCCGCGGTTGGCATGGGATCGCTGCCGGCGAACGTCCGGGTAGAGATCGAAGCGGTTATAGCAATCGTTAATTGAAATGCGGCCTGTCGCTCAGCACAGAGCCGAAATTGGAGCTTTTTGCAGAGTGAAGAAGTTTATCGACGATCCGGAAATACTCTCGCGTGAGTGGGATGTCATTGTCATAGGGACAGGTGTCGGGGGCGCAACAGCAGGTTATGCTCTTGCCAAGGCCGGAAAGTCAGTCCTCTTCTGCGAGAGGGGACGATATCATGTCGACTCGCCGGATTCATTGGCGGGAGACTGGCTGGAGGCTCTGACAGGGAGCGGATCCGGCGGCCTTACCGCTGAACAGAAGCGTCGTGGCGGCCGCTTCACAGGCTCCATCAATGACGTCACAGGACCCCACACACGCCAAATCTGGCCCGTCCTGGGCATTGGTACGGGCGGCAGCAGCGCGCTCTACGGCATGGTCATGGAGCGCCTGTTCCCGTCCGACTTCACCCCGGCGTCCCACTATCGCGATGCCGAGGACGCCAATTTGCCGACCTCCTGGCCGATCTCTTTCAACGAGCTCAATGAATACTATTCAAAGGCCGAGGGTCTCTACGGCGTGCGTGCGACCGTGGACCCGCTGCGTCCGCCAGGTGAAACACGCAGCATCAGAGTGCCGCCCGCTTTCACCGCCTCTGTCGAAGAACTGGCCGAGAACTTCCGGAGCAAGGGCCTTCATCCCTACCATGTGCCGGTGGCCTGCGAATACCTCCCGGGATGCCGTGAGTGTGTGGGCTATATATGTCCGCAGCGCTGCAAGCGGGATAGCGTCACCGCCTGTCTTGAGCCGGCCCTCGAACAGCATGGAGCCGCGCTGTTGTCGGAATGCGAGGTCGATACTCTCGACTCCGCCGACGGGCGGGTAACGGCCGTCAACGCCCGTTGGCGTGGAAAGCAAATTCGCCTGTCCGGCAGGAAGGTCATTCTCGCCGCCGGAGCCGTGCACACGCCTGCTATTCTCTTGCGCTCGAATGGAGCGGGCGGTCTCGCCAATGGCTCTGGCCAAGTGGGCAGAAATCTCATGCGGCATTTCGTCGATTATTACATCGTCTATACTAAGACGCGATATACGAGGGGCCCGCAAAAGCAAATTGCTATGAATGATTTCTACTTGATCGATGGCATGAAACTCGGGACGATCCAGTCAAACGGACGAATGCCTCCGGCCAGAAGCATAGCGGCCGGGTTCAAGGAGACGTTGCAGGAGGTCTGGCGACCCCTTGGCCTCCTGTATCCTGTCATCCGAGCGATTGTAGAGTTTCGCGTTCAGCGCATGTTGTCGGGCGCACATGCTCTTGTATCGTTCATGGAGGATCTGCCGTATCAGTCCAACCGTATCGGGCTCTCGGAAGACAAGCAGAACATCACACTCGAATATTCAATCGGACCGTTCGAAGCGAGGCGCCTGGCGCAGTTCAGATTGCATATCGCAAACGCGCTCAAGCCGCTCAAATTCAAGAAGATCTACCGCGCCAGCGAGAACCGGGTCCTCGGGCATGTCTGCGGGACATGCCGGTTCGGCATGGATCCGCAGACCAGCGTCTTAAATCGCGACAATCGCGCCCATGAGATCGAGAACCTCTACGTGGTCGATGCCTCCTTCTTTCCCACCAGTGGCGGAATCAACCCGTCGCTGACAATCGCCGCAAATGCACTGCGCGTGGCTGACCGGATAGTTGCGCTCGACGATGGGACCGTATCCCGTATCGCCGGCAACTCACCAAACATTGCGGAAGCCAGGAAGCATTCGTAATCCACAAGGATCCGATCAGGAAGGGAATTGCTTTGACCATCAAAGAGATCGAGAAGTCCATGTTTGCCATATCGGAGGAATGGCTCGCCAAACACCGTGAAGAGATACTGGAGCCCGACCTTCCAATCATCGACGCTCATCATCACCTTTGGGATAGAGGCCATCGCTACATGCTGGCGGATATGCTCGCGGATATAGATGTGGGCCATAATATAGTCGGCACGGTCTATGTCCAATGCCGCTCAATGTATCGCGAGGGAGGTGATCCTGACTTGGCGCCAGTTGGCGAGGTCGAGTTCGCAAACGGAGTAGCCGCCTGTGCTGCGAGCGGTACCTATGGGCCTGTCAGGGTCTGCGCAGGAATTGTCGGATTTGCCGACCTGTTTTTAGGGGAACGTGTCGACCGCGTCCTTGAAATGCATATGCAGCGCGGCGGAGAGCGGTTCAAGGGCGTGAGGCATAATTCGCCTTGGGACGCTGATCGAACCATCAAATCGACCCCGCTCGACTATCCCCCGAGGCTGCTGATGGATCCAGCTTTCCGGGCCGGGTTCTCGCGTCTGGAGCGGTATGGACTATCGTTTGACGGCTGGCTCTATCATCCGCAAATCGCCGAATTTGCGGATCTGGCGCGGACTTTTCCCGGAACCACCATGATCCTCGACCATCTTGGCGCCCCCCTCGGGATCGGGGTTTATGCCGGCAAGAGGGAGCAGGTTTTCGCCGACTGGAAAGCGAGCATGCAAGAACTTGCCCTATGCAAGAACGTGTATGTAAAGCTTGGGGGGCTAGGTTTGCACATAGCCGGTCTTGATCTTGATTTCCGACATCTGGACAAACCATCGACGTCTGCCGAGCTAGCCGAGGCGTGGCGGCCTTACATCGAAACGGCGATTGAATTGTTCGGTCCCGACAGGTGTATGTTCGAGTCAAATTTTCCGGTAGATAAAAGATCATATAGTTATCATGTCCTTTGGAATGCATTCAAGCGGCTAGCAAGCAGCTATTCAGCTTCAGAAAAGGATAACCTTTTCGGCGGAGCTGCCAAGAGAGCTTACCGGCTTAAACAAATTACTTGAAGCCGGTGTAATAGAGGCTGAAGCGAGGGCTCGATGACCAACCAACACAGTGCTGACGAGATCGCCGCAAAGTTGCGTGAGGTTGACGTCTCAAGGGCTCAGCGTCGCTGAAGCGGTTCGGCTGATAGGCGTGACGCAAGCGACGTACGAGCGGTGGCTTCGGGAGTATCACGTCCAAACGAGCCACCAGTTGTTGCGCTTGGAGGAATTGGAAGCCGAGAACACCCAACTTAGGCAAACGGTTGCTGAGCTGACGCGGGAAAATATGATCTTGGCCGAGGCTGCGCGCGGAAACTATTAAGCCCGCTCTGGCTCTCAAGTGATCGAGACGCGCGGCGCTCAAGCCGGGCCTATTCGGGCAAAACCAGGAGGCAGGTAAGTGAAAGCAGTTGTATACGAGACTTTTTCGGGCCTGCCAGAGATCAAGACTGTCCCCGACCCGAATGGGAGCCCGGGCGGCGCGGTCATAAAAGTCGAGGCTACCGGTGTCTGCCGTAGCGACTGGCACGCATGGGTGGGGCACGATCCGTCCATCGTTTTGCCGCATGTGCCTGGACACGAGTTCGCCGGCACTGTGGTGGCGAAGGGCAAAGATGTCACGCGGTGGCAGGTTGGCGATCGCGTCACGATGCCGTTTTCGTCAGGCTGCGGCCACTGTCATCAGTGCCGAACCGGCCATCAGCACATCTGTAACGTGCCATTTACACCAGGATTCTCGCATTGGGGATCCTTCGCGCAGTATGTCGCCGTGGAGCAAGCCGACTTGAACCTCGTCCGCCTGCCCGACGCGCTCGAATTCAAGGCCGCGGCAAGCCTCGGCTGCCGTTTCGTCACTTCGTTCCGGGCCGTCGTCGAGCAGGGGCGTCTGAAGCCGGGCCAGTGGCTCGCAGTCTACGGATGCGGCGGCGTCGGCCTGTCGGCGATCATGATCGGCCATGCCATGGGCGCCCAGATCGTTGCGGTGGACATCACGGCCGAAAAGCTCAGCCTTGCCAAGTCCCTCGGCGCGACCATCTGCATCAACGCCAATGATTTCCAGAACGTCCCAAAGGCGGTCGTCGATGCCACCGGCGGTGGGGCACACGTTTCAATGGACGCGCTTGGAAACAAAGTCACCTGTTTCAATTCGGTCAAGAGTCTGCGCAAGCGGGGACGCCACATCCAGGTCGGTCTGACCCTCGGGTCTCAGAGCTCTCCCGAGATACCAATGGAAGACGTCATCATGGGGGAACTGGAGATCTACGGAAGCCTCGGCATGCAATCTCACGCCTATGAGCCGATGTTCACCATGATCGGTCAGGGACTGCTTCCTATCGACCGCCTTATCGGTTCCACCACCGATCTCGCGGGCGCCATCACGGCTTTGATGAAGATGGACAAGACGGATGAGCCGGGCGTGATTGTGGTCACCGACTTTGGTTGATCCTCAAGTTTATGCAAACTTGGGTCCAATCCGTCGTCGGGAAAGGGATAGCGGGAAGGGCCTATGGGGAAATTCTTGGCGGCGAATGTTGACAAACGTACATTCTGCGTACCTGGCGAATGAATTGCGCCACTTAAGTTGCAGGGCCAAACGTGTAGGTCGACCCGTCTATCCCCCGATTCGCCCCTGAGACCTGCGGCAGAACCGCCACCGCAGGCGATCGCTTTGCAAGCTGAGCGCGGCTGTTTCAAATTTTGCGGAATGACCGCCCTAGGGTGGCATGTCCGCGACGATATGGGAGTTTTCGAAGATGAACGGTGCCGAAAGCTTGGTTCGGACGCTGCTCGCATCAGGGGTTGACACATGCTTCGCCAATCCGGGCACGAGCGAGATGCATTTCGTGGCAGCGCTCGACCAGATCCCGGGAATGCATTGCGTTCTGGGCCTCCAGGAGAACGTCGTCACCGGTATGGCCGACGGATATTTCCGGATGGCAGGAAAGCCCGCCTGCACGCTGTTGCATTGCGGGCCTGGCCTGAGCAACGGGCTCGGCAATCTCCACAACGCCCGCCGGGCAAAAAGCGGCGTTGTCAACATCGTCGGTGACCAGGCGACATATCACCGGCCCTTCGATGCGCCACTAACTGCCGATACCGAAGCACTCGCCCGCACGGTTTCCGGATGGGTTCGTACCAGCTTGTCATCGGCAAATGTCGGGCGCGACGCCGCAGTGGCTGTGCAGGCAGCGCACTTGGGCGGAGGTAGCATCTCGACCCTAATCCTACCCTCTGACGCATCATGGGACGAAGGCGGTGAAGTGGCCGAGCCTTTGCCAAAAGCAGGGTTCTCGCCGATGGATCCGCACGCGGTCGAAGTTGCAGCTCATATCCTGCGCGACAACAAGGACGTACTGCTGCTTTTGGCTGGCGGAGCCGTTCTCGCGACGGCGCAGGCACTCGTCGACCGCATTGCGCGTGCCACCGGCGCCAGCGTCATGGGCGATTTCGTGAACGCGCGCCTGGAGCGCGGCCAGGGGCGCATGCGACTTGAGCGTGTGCCTTATAATACAGATGAGGCGGTGAATGCCCTGGCGCGTTTCCGTCACATCATTCTCGTCAACGCCCGCGCTCCAGTCGGCTTCTTCGCCTATCCAGGGAAGCCTTCCCGTCAGTATTCCCCAGAGGCCCAGATCCATGTTCTCACTCGGCCCGAGCAGGATCCAATGGCTGCATTGGAGGCACTTGCCGCTGCGTTAGGTGCAGCCAAGGCTACAGCGTTTGTCTCAGGGCGCCGGCCTGAACGTGTCACTGGCAAACCATCTCCAGAGGGCTTGGCCCTAACATTGGCCGCTGTGATGCCGGAGCACGCAATCATATCAGACGAAAGCGTCTCGTACGGGCGGGGCTTCTACCAACACACTTTCGATGCGCCGCCGCATGATTGGCTTCATCTGGCGGGGGGCGCCATAGGGGATGGGCTGCCAGTAGCGACAGGTGCAGCAATCGGAGCGGATGGCGAACGCCGCGTCATCAGCCTCCAAGCTGATGGGTCGGCTATGTATTCTCTGCAATCACTTTGGACGCAGGCGCGAGAGCGACTGCCCTGTACGACGATCATCCTGAGCAACAGAAAATACAATATACTAATCGGCGAGTACAAGGGTGTCGGGGCGGTGCCTGGGCCGGTTGCCATGGATATGCTGGATCTGTCGAACCCTGACATCGATTGGGTCAAGCTCGCAAACGGTATGGGCGTTGAAGCAGCTCCCGCCGCCACCCTCGAACAATGCGCTGATCTGATGCGGCAAAGTTTCAAGCAGAAAGCACCGTTTCTGATCGAATTGGCCATCTAGCAACGAGAGCGAGCGCTTTCATTGGTCTCAGGCCTTAGTAGCTTGATCGGATCAAGTTGGCGGCCGCTTCTGCATTGCTGCGGCTACTCGTCAGACCGACCGTTGACAACGCACTGAGCGCTGGGGTATTCATCCTAATCGTTTAGGTTACGCCTGTGGGCTGACTTGGCGACCGGAGGATCGACCCTTGGCAAGATCAACGATGCGCGACATCAGTCGCGCAACAGGCCTATCTGTATTCACGGTGTCGCGCGCTCTGAGCGGAGCCGACGGGGTCTCCTCGGCAAGCCGACAGCAGGTGCTGAAAGCTGCGAGCGACCTCGGATATGTCCTTAACCGCGCTGCCCAGGAACTGCGCCGGGCCAGCCGAGACTCGGTTGCCGTCATTACTGCAAGTACTTCCAATTCCTATTATCTCGATCTGATGGCAGGCATACAGCAGGCGCTGGAACCTTCCGAGTGGACGGTGGTTGTCGGCGACGTCGCGGTCAACGGGCTGTATGATGCCCGTCTGGAGGACAGGATGATCCACCGCTTAATCGAGTCGAGGACCGCCGGCGTAATTTCGACGCTGACACTGACGGCCGAGAACACACGACTGCTTGAGCGCTGGGATATTCCGCTGGTCTTTGTCGACTCCTCGCCGCCTGCCGAGGCCTCGCATACGCCAAGTGTGACGACCGACAATTACAACGCCAGTCTGATGGTGGGCAAACATCTCGCCGAGCATGGGTACAAGGACTGGCTGTTTCTGGTTTATCCGTCAAAATGGTCGACGCGCTTCGATCGTGAGCGCGGCATAAGGGAGGCAGCGCGGAGCCACGGGGCCGACCTCTTGGTCCTGGAATCGGAGAACGACGCACGGTCGGGTTACAGCACATTGGCGCGTCATCTCGACGTCACCGGCAAAGTTCCGCGGGCGCTGATCGCAGGCAACAACCCGCTGCTGCTCGGCTCCATGAAACTTGCCGCTGAAAGGCGCATCGCAATACCGCAGGAAATGGCTGTTGTGGCGTATGACGAATTCGCATGGTCGGAGCTTACCGATCCGCCGATGACGGTGTTGAACGAGCATAGCGAGCAGATCGGACACCTCGCGGCGGTGACCCTGCGCAGGATTATTGACAAGCAGGTCGAAGCCGAGAAGCAGGGCAATGTTGTCACCCCAATCTATCTTCCCGAGGATCAGCAGCGTGTGCCTGCCCGTCTGACAATCCGCAGCTCCTGCGGGTGTTCGAGAGACGGAGCGCATGCGCGCGGGCCGATGGCCTCACAAGCAGCCTAACTACAACTTGAATTGGAAAGATGATGACCGAATTTTTCGCGCCCGTACCTAAACGATTAGGGTAATCGAAACTCGGAGTCTAACCGCGGTGATTGTCGCGGCTCGGCAGTCAAGGAAACCGAATTTGCCATCACATCACGATGGCAGACTACAAGGAGGAAACGCCATGAAAGCAACCACTAATATCCGGCTAATTGCCGCCGCATCCCTTCTGACGTTCGGCCTGTCCTGCGGGGGATCACCGGCAAGTGCCGAAGGCAAGCTTCCCAGCAAGATCGAGAAAATCGGCCTGATGGTGCAGGACATGTCCAATCCGTTCTTCTCCGCCATGACGAAAGGCGCGGAAGATGCAGCCAAGCAGATCGGCGCCACCGTCAACGTGCAGGACGCGCAACTCGACCTGGCTAACCAAAACACCCAGATCGATGCCTTCATGCAGCAGGGCGTCAATCTGATCGTCATTTCTGCGGTAGACGAAGCCGGCATCGAGCCGGCTATCCAGCGGGCCAAGGATGCCGGCATCATTGTCATCGCAGTCGATACTCCGGCTCACGGTGCCGACGCGGTGATCATGACCAATGCCGTACAGGCGGGCGAGAAATCATGCGAGTACCTGTTCCAGCAAATGGGCGGAAAGGGTCAGGTGCTCCTGGTGGACGGCACGCCCATCCAGACCATCATCGACCGGATCAATGGCTGCAAGACTGTCGCCGCGAAGTTTCCCGATATCAAGATCGTTGGCCAGCAAGCCTCGAAGAATGACCGGGCCTCTGGCCTCGCCGTGACAACCGACATGCTGACGGCCAACCCGGACGTCACCGGTATCTTCGGCATGAACGATCCGTCAGCGCTCGGCGCGGTGCTCGCAGTCGAACAGGCTGGCAAGACCAGCCAGATCAAGGTCACCGGCGTGGACGGCAGCCCCGAAGCGGTCGCCGAACTGAAGCGGGAAGGATCACCGTTCATCGGCTCCGCCACGCAGAACCCGGCGGAGATGGTGCGCCAGGCGGTCAAGGTCGCGCAGGACATGATTGCGGGCAAGGCGCCGAAGGACAAAACCATCCTTATCGAAAGCGTTCTCGTCACTCGCGACAACGTCACCCAGTATCCCGGCTGGTAAAGTCTCCCAGACCAGCCCCTGCCGGGCGCCCCCCGCGCGCCCCCGCCCCCCCCCCCCCCCCCCACATCCCGACCGGGAGGCTCAGGGAGGGAGGCGAGGCAAGGCCGGACACGGGCCCGCGCGGTGGAAGAATAAAAAAAGCCACCGCCGCAC
>NZ_JAMYOR010000055.1:0-47152 GCF_040319965.1 Mesorhizobium sp. M0830
TGAAACGCTTTCTCTTCATCAGTCCGTCCTTCAATCAAGGGCCGGACTCTAATCTCAGATGGAGGAAAAACTCAGTGGCAGGTCACCGTCAGCAAAGTCGTCGTAGCACTCAGGCTCAATAAGCTGGATCATCAAAGGCCTCCAATGGCGGGAAACATTTCCTAGCCATTGGAGACGATCCTTCGCGAAAGCGCAGCCTGTGCAGTTCCGGAGGTCAAGCCGACTCATCAGGAAGCGAAAAGCCTGAAGCCGCCAGACGCGTAATCGCCTGTCGGGTGGTTGTCACGCCAAGCTTCTTGCGGACGTTTGCCAGATGGAACTCAGCCGTGTGCCGCGAGATCTCCAGGATGCCGCCTGTATCTCGGGCGGATTTGCCGCGCGCCGCCCACTGGAGGCACTCGTATTCACGCGGCGTCAACAACACCCCGCAAACTCTTCGATCCCCCGACAGTCTGCAGCGGACGAACGTATGAAAACAGCTCGCGAAAAACGGAAGACCTTGCTCGTAGCGATCGGCCACGCGAAAGTATGCAGGATCGGGCTTGTCAGCGGCAAAGGTCATAGCCGCAAAATTGCCGCGGCCATCAATGATCGGGATCGTCACGCCGCAGCGGATGCCGAACTGCGCTGCTTCCTCGAAAAACCTAAGCTGAGGCACGGACAGATCAAAACTCTTTAGGTCAAATCCCCATCGAAATGTGGATTCGCCATAGCTTGCACGTAAAATGACCGGGTCGACATTCTGATACCGGTTCTCAAGATAGCGCGCTGTCCAGAGCGCCGGATAATTCGAGATCAGCATGGGCTTGCCATTAGACCACGGCGGTAAGGAGAAGTAGGCAAAGGTGAATAGATCCAGACTTGAGGCGACATCGGCCAAGGCTCCGCGAAAATCACCCTCGTCGACACTTACCGACAACTTTTCCAGGAATGTCTCGAAGACAATTCGCATGTCCTTCCTCATTGTTCTTCCTCATTGTCCTGACTCACTCCCTTCGTCTCTTTGCTGTGCGCCACCCGGCCTGTAGACCCCATCGTAAGCCGACCTCTCAACTGGCCGGCCTGACCTTCTTACAAATGCGGCGACGGTCGCGCATATTATTAGCTCGCCAGCGGTAGCTACGCGGCGATCTCGGACGTTTTTGTTCGAAATGCTACGGCAGCCTCCCAACACAAGAAGGTGCTAATGGAGCAGTTCGAGAGTGCGAAGCGCATTGGTGGAGAGCAGCGGGCGGGCCGAAATTGGGTCACCGAACCCCACAAAAAGACGGGCCGTGCGAGTGTTGGTCTTTGACAATTTCGACCGGTGATCGGCAACGCGACCATTGTATTCCTATTCAGCTATACCGACGTCATCACGTCGGAAATCGTCAGGCGTGTTGGTAGCAGTGCTTGGGCGACTTATGCCAGGTGGGTAGAAGCTGTTGCTCCGGTTTGACAGACCGAGCGGCGATTCCGTCGAGTTCGTAGTTCGTCCAGCCTTTCGAACGGCTCTGACAAAGCGACCACGCCGAAATGGCTGTTCGCTAATCCCTGATCGATCCGCCCGAGGCTGTTACAGATCCGCAGCTCGAATCCGTCAGACCAGACTGCGAGTCCATCATTCAGCGCCAGTGGACGGACGACATCATCCTTATCTTTCGGAAGCATGGGAGATGAACACCTCGTACTGGCGATTCCCGTCTGTGGATTTTCCCGGCGGCAGACGGAACAGAACACAGAGCTTCGCGCAATTCGGGTAGAGGCCCGGGCAATTTCCTGATGCTGAAACAAGTGCTGCCTTCAAGCCCCTGCATATTGACGGCTACATGCCAATGCACCGACTTGGGAACCTGCAGTAGGACTGTCTGCTTCGCAAGCCGGCCATACTGAGGTCGTTCTCCGCGCCCGTAATTGCTGCAGCTCGTCAAATCCAGCAACCTTAGGTTGGCTCCCGACGTGAACGTGATCTCGGCCCTCTGACCGCGAGAACACTGCCCCAAATCGCAATGCGTAAAATTCATCTCCCCCTCATCCTGTGTCGGCCAGAATTTTGATTAAGCTCTTATGATCTCCTCGCCTGTTTCAGAAGAGGGACTCGTGTAGGCTTCGATAGTCGCTTCTCTCTCATCCAGGAATTCAAAGAGAAATAATTTGGTCCGCAGTTGGCAGAACCAAGAGTGCAAAGACCACTCACCCGGTTTGCCGCACATGAGCATCATGACGGGCCTTTGATTTCGCGCCGTTGGGGTTTTTATGATCGTTTTCAGGCATACTCGATCCGTCCAGCTCAGGCGGTTCGAAACGGCATCGGGGTGGGTGTGCCAGTCCCCGAGATACGTGTCCAACCTCCCGGAACGCTCATAGTGCTTCGCAATCTCCGCCTGTTGCCAGCATTGATCAGGGAGAAAGCTGCTTCGCTCGTGAGATGCTCGGGGCCCGGCCGGGATCATTGCTGTTACGACGGCAACGTTGCTTTCGGCCCAGTATCCCATGAAGGTCCCACCCGTTTCCCGATCATACCAGAGGTCGGCATCGATCTGCATGTCCTGCATTATCGCCCGAGGCACCCACACTATGGGTTGCATCCGCATTCTTTCATGGGAGGCAACCCATCCACCCGCCAAGACGGCGGCACCCGCTTGATGCCGTCATGCAATGTGAGGGTGTGAACCAAGGATTCCTTGAAATCGGCTGGCTGCGAGAGAATGTCCACGGTCAACCGGACAGCTTCCAGCGATAATTCATGTAGATCGAATGAAGCCCCAGTGAAGGTCAACTCGGCGCATCCAGCCGGCTGATTTAGCGCGGAGATTTCTCCTGACCCAGGAGCTTTCTCGATCAAACCTTTCGCATAGGCGAATTCGCGGCAGGTTGGACAGCCGGATTTCGGCTGATAGGCAGCAACGACGCCCCCCTTCAATGAGAGCGTCCCGAAAAGAGAGATCATCGGTTTGCCGGCGGACTTGCAGTGATCGGCCAGCAAACGTGAGATTCCGGAAGAGGCCGTTGCATCGATGACGATGTCCGCCTTCCCAAAAATCGGCGGTAGAACTGAATGGTCTCTTCCGTTCCCGTCGGCCGCCGCGGCTATGCCTACGGCGTGATGGATCGCCTCGACCTCGACGCTTGGGTATTCGGATTCCACGTGTTGCTTGACGGCGGTCGCCTTTCGCATTCCCCAGGCCGTCGCACCAAGCGGCCATCGGATCGAGTTTCCTGGTTCGACGATGTCATGGTCGATGACGGTGAGATGGGAACAGCCGTTGCGGGCAAGCTCGATCGCAACTGGGGCACCAATAGCTCCCATCCCGAAGATGGCAATCACCTTATCCTTCAAGATGCCGACCGATGGAACTCGGGCGCCGATGTCTGTGGCCCCGGCGCGGAGCGTGGGAACTATGATCATGGACGGGCCGGTCCCTCTCTGTCCTTGCTTCACAGCCCGGAACGACTTTGCTGGTCCGTAACGCAGTGGAAATAGCCAGGTGTCGCCGTCAACGCAGTGGCTGAGTTCCGTCGACTGGACCGTGACGGACATCGAAATAGCGGGCGAGCCACTATTGATCACGTGGCCTCCAAAGGTAAGCTGGCCCTGCGCTTTCCGCCAACCCTCGGGCGATGGCGGCGCGAAACGACCTACGCGCCTCCACGGAAATATGCCCGTGACCTTCTTCAATTGAAGTCCGGGAGGAAGCGGAAATTTCCG
Source organism: Mesorhizobium sp. M0830 (assembly GCF_040319965.1). NCBI lineage: Bacteria > Pseudomonadati > Pseudomonadota > Alphaproteobacteria > Hyphomicrobiales > Phyllobacteriaceae > Mesorhizobium > Mesorhizobium sp. M0830. The sequence continues at coordinate 3,689 of NZ_JAMYOR010000055.1, forward strand.
GGCAGCTAGAACGGACCCGTCCTTCGCCTTGATTTCCTCGACCACACCCTGGAATCTAATTTTGTCGTCCATCTTTTGAAGGGAGTAAGACGCCCGCAAGGTGCCCTCTGTTTCAGCTCCTACATTCCAGGCAGTGTCGATCAACATATAGCTGCCGTCGACATAGCCATCGAATGCCGGGGCGAAGGCGTTCCACCAGAATTCCATCGGTTCGCCCTGTGGATCCTCCATGCCCGTACCATTCAGAGCGTTGGCGAGTTGCTTCTCCAGAAGTTTCGCCAACGTCCACTCGATGGACCACAGTCCTGTGTCACGGCCCAACAGGCAAAGGTTGCCGTCGGTCGGTGAGCAATGCTTGTGCGGAAAAGTTTCCGGGTTTCCTCGAAGGGCGACTTGCGGGCGCACGAAGGGATAGCTGTCGGGGAAAACTGCGCGAAGCTGGCAGACTTCCCCGGATGCCAGCGGCCATTCAAACTCGATGCTGAGCACCCCCTGTTTCAGTTGGTCTTCGTCGATTCGCAGCGAGTCTCGGGCGAAGAATGCCAGGTCACGGAGTTCGAAATCCAGTCGTCCAACGCAGGTATGCTCCCAGTGGGGGAGCATACCTGTTTTCAGATGGCCATAGCCTATCCAGGTCATCCTACTGGACGATCCGGCAGCTGAGGTGGGTCCTTGGGGCCAGGCGGAACGCCGGGCGGACGACCCGGAACGCCATCTGGCGGGCCTGGCACCCAGTCGGGGGGGCCCGGCGGGGTGTGGCCTGGATTGCCGGGGATTGGGGGCCGTGCCATGTCGATTCTCCTTTGTGATTGGTCGAAGATACAGATTTTCACATCGCGGCGTTCTCAGCTAAGCTGAGAATACGATTGCTTTATTCCCGTTGAGCATAATCCGCCTCTCCAGATGCAGCTTGACGGCCCGTGCAAGGACCCGGCTTTCGATGTCGCCCCGGTCGCCACGAAATCCTCCGCGCTCATCGCATGCGTTACGCGCTCAGTCTCCTGATCTCTGATTGGACCTTCGTCGAGGTCGGGCGTCACGTAATGCGCGGTCGCTCCGATAAGTTTCACTCCGCGCTCATACGCCTGATGATAGGGCTTTGCGCCCTTGAAGGAGGGCAGAAAGGAATGATGAATGTTGATCATCTTGCCGAAGAGGCGAGTTGACAGGTCATCAGACAGGACTTGCATGTATCGGGCCAGGATTACGAGATCCGCGCCAGTTTCATGTACGAGACCTAGCAGCCTTTGTTTCTGCTCGGTCTTGTTGTCCTTGCATACCGGACAGTAATGATAGGCGAGGCCCTCCCGCTCGGCGACCCCACGGCTGTCTTCGTGGTTAGAGACGATCGCGACCACGTCCGCGTTCAGCCAACCGACCTTGATTTGGTAAAGCAGATGAAGCATTGCATGGTCGAATTTCGACACCATTATGATGATCTTCGGCCTACGGCGCGCATCGACGGTGTGAACACACAAACCGAAGCGGTCGATTGCCCCTTTGAGCGCACGCTCGATTGAAGCGATCGAAAGCGAATCGTCTCCTTCAACGGCCAGACGCATGAAGAAGCGATTGCTGGTGTGGCTGCTCTCAGCAAGGTTGGCACCGAGCACAGCCAGTTCGGTTGCGACGGCCGCGACGATGCCGGGACGGTCTTCGCAGGTTAGAGTGAGAATCTGAAGTTGAGACATTGTACCTTCGGGTCAAATCGATCTGGAGAGCTCGGGCAGGATAACGAAAAGATCGCCGACGAGGCCGTAGTCGGCGACCAGGAAGATCGGCGCTTCCTCATCCTTGTTGATGGCGACAATGACCTTCGAATCCTTCATGCCGGCGAGGTGCTGGATGGCGCCAGAGATGCCGAGGGCAATGTAGAGATCAGGGGCCACGACCTTGCCGGTCTGGCCGACCTGCCAGCCGTTCGGCGCATGCCGGCATCGAACGCTGCACAGGAAGCGCCGACGGCGGCACCGAGCTTGTCGGCGACGGGCTGGATGACCTCCTGGAATTTCTCCGAGGAGCCCAGCGCGCGTCCACCGGAGATGATGATCTTGGCCGAGGTCAACTCCGGAGGGTCAGTTTCGGAGAGCTCATTTTCAATGAAAATGGAGAGACGCGGGTCGGCTGCCGCCGAGATATTCTCGACGGCAGCCGCATTGCCTTGGGAGGCGCTTGGAAACGAAGCGGTGCGCACGGTGATCACCTTCTTGGCGTCGGTCGACTGCACCGTCTGGATGGCGTTGCCGGCATAGTTCGGCCGCTCGAAGGTGTCGGGAGAGATGACTTCGATGATCTCGGAGACCTGCGCGACATCGAGTAGTGCGGCCACGCGCGGCGCGACATTCTTGCCCGACGAGGTCGCCGGCGCAATGACGTGTCATAGGCGCCGGCTATGCTGACGACTAGCGTCGCCAGTGGTTCGGCAAGGCGTTCGGTCAGTTCGTCGGCTTCGGCGAGCAGCACCTTGCTGACGCCCCTGGGCATGGCGGCGGCATAGGCAGCTCCCTTGGCGCCCTTGCCGGCAACCAGCGCATGCACGTCCGAACCGATCTGCAGCGCCGCCGAAAGCGCCTTCGCGGTCTGGTCGGAAAGCGTCGCGTTGTCGTGTTCGGCAATCAGAAGAATAGCCATGTTCTTGTCTCCGTTGCCATCTTCCAGCACGCCGGCTGTTCTCCCGTTGAGATACGGCCCACTCATGGCGTCGCGAAGCGAAGTCAGCCTTCAGAGGACCTATTCGCGTCCCGCGCGCCATTCTCTGAATTTTAGGTTCAATCGTGCGCCCACGTCGGTGAACGGTCGCGGGGGCAATGCTTGGGGCTTCTCAAACGAGCGGAATATTTCGCCGAGTTTGGACCGATGCCCAACCAAGAGTTCGGCCGTCGCGATGCCCGCGGCGGTGGACTTGGTCCCGCCTATGCCGTTGCACGCGCATGCCGCGAAGATGCCGTCTGCCACTTGGCCGAACAGCGGCACCGAATTCCGCGTGAGCGCCATTGCGCCGGCCCAGCGATACTGCATCTTCAAGTGACGATGATCAGGAAAGCGGTCCGCGAACTTGCGGTCATGGAGGTCGCCCGCACTCTTGATCGAGGCGGCGCCGACTTCGATCTTCGGGTGGTAGGTGTAGCGGGAGCGTATAAGAATTCGGTCACCATCGGCCCCATTGATACGCCGTACAGTCGTGCCCATCGGCGCGGCCGGTGTCGCTCCCCATTTGCGGTATCCGCCCAGCGCGGAGGAAGTGAACGGCTCGGTGAGCGACGCGTAAGTGAAGACGTGGAGAAGTTCACCGCTTCCAAACCCGAAGCTCTCCGCGTGGCCGTTTGTCGCCAGGATCACCCGCCCTGCCCTGACTTCCCCCTTGGGAGTCTTCACAGTGCAGCCGCTTGACGAGGCTTGTATGGACAGCGCGGCCGTCCGCTCAAACAGCCTGACGGGCTCCTGAAACAAATCTGCAATGGCCCTCACCAGCGCTGTAGGTTGCACCATGACCGCACCGGGCGTGAAGAGCCCGGACTTGAAGCATCGCGTGCCCGTGACTTCCGCGATGTCCGTAGCACCTAGAACCTGGTTCGGTTCGCCCAACGACTTGAGCGTCAAGGAGTATGCTGCAAGGTGCTCGGTGCCGGCATCGGTCATGGCCACGCTGTATTTGCCGCTCGGATCGAAGACGTCCTCGTCCCAGCCATGCTCTTCCGCCAGGCGGGCGTAATGTTGGATGGCCGTCCGCGCTACCAGGATATCGTTGTGGCTTTTGGCAACAGCGTTCACCCCGAAATTGCCCGACGAGATGTCATGGGGCAAATCAATGAGGAAGCCGGAGTTCCGACCACTGGCCCCGTTTCCGACCACGTCGGCATCAATGACGGCGACGGAAAGGTTCCGGTCGAGATCGGCCAGCCGAACAGCGGCGGCCAACCCTGCGAAGCCCGCGCCGATGACGACGACATCGACGGTGATGGCCTGATCCAGCTCGGGCGTTGGCGTCCTCGAAGGGAGCAACGCCGCCCAGCCGGACTCCACGCCATGGGCGGGAAGGCGACGCGCACGAAAGTTCTTACTGGTCATCATACCGCTTCTTGTTCAACCAGTGCGCCTAGCGCCGTCCGAAGCGCCGCAATGCGGTCCGTCGAAAGGGGACGGAACGGTTTTCTCGCGTTGCCGCAGCCATATCCTATGAGTCCAGCGGCTGCATACACGCTTGGAACATAGTCGCCGTCCCAAAGGAGGGACATGATTGGCTCCAGCAGCAGCCAGAGCGACTGCACATCGTCCCATCTCTTTTCCCGAGCGGCCCTGACGATCGCCACGCTGGTGCGTGGCGCAATGTTCGCGCCGCCCCAGATCAGACCAGAACAACCCGCGAACAGGGAAAACGGAACGAGCGGGTCGGCCCCGTTGATGACATCCAGGCCGGTGCCGATCAGCCTGACCTGCGCGACCAAGTCTCCACTGCTGTCCTTGACGGCGCGGAACTCGGGCAGTTGGCAGAGTCTGCGGAGCAGGTCCGGCGTTATGCGTACACCGACCGCCTGGGGCACATTGTAGCCAATGATGGGCAATCCGACCTTGGCAACTTCGGCGTAGAAGTCGAAGACGCTGTTGTCGTCCGACGGACCTTCGAAGAAGGGCGGAAGGATCATGACACCGTCCGCACCGGAGTCCTTCGCAAACTGCGTCCTTTCGACGACGTCGGCCGTGAGCAATGCCGAGGCCTGGGCGATCACCTTGGCCCGTCCGGCGACGATGCGCGCGCCACGTTCGATGAGGGACCTCGATTCATCAGGCGACAGATAAACATGCATGCCCGTGCCGGAGCTGAACACGATACCGTCGACGCCCGCGGCCAGATACCGCTCGATGAGTTCCTGGAAGCGATCAAAATCAATACGCCCGCTCGAGTCGAACGGAGCCGTGATTGCGAGATTGAGACCGGAGAAAGCAAATGATGACATTTCAGAAACCTTCGTTTGAGCTGCTCAGGTCGATCCAAAGGGTTTTGGTTTGGCAATATTGATCATGCGCGTGGAAAGCCTTGTCCCGCCCGCCGAAGCCCGATTGCTTGTAACCGCCAAACGGAGTGGCGGCGTCCCCCTCCCCGTAGCAGTTCACGGTGACGGTCCCGGCCCGGAGCGCCCGTGCGGCCCGGAGCGCCCGTGTGCCGTCGGCGGAAAAAACGGAAGCCGCCAGGCCATATTCGGTCTCGTTGGCGAGCGAGACCGCTTCCGCGAGGGAGTCCACCCCAATCACAGACACAATCGGCCCGAAAATCTCTTCCCGGACGTGCTTGCTGTCGTGGCGGTCGAATTCCATGATCGTGGGCTCGATCGTGGTCCCGTTGAAGACCTTTCCGCCAGCCACCAACTTGCCATCGCCTTCCAGATAGCTGCTGACCTTCTCGAAATGCGTGGCCGAGATAAGCGGACCGATGCGGGTCTCCGGATCAAGCGGGTCGCCCACGGTCCAGGTCTTGGCCACTTGCGTCAGTTTTTCGAGAAGGCGGTCCTTCACGTCCTTGTGGACCAAGACACGTGAGATGGCCGAGCAGTTCTGGCCCATGTTCCAGAACGCGCCGTTGCCGATGTGGGAGGCCACGGCGTCAAGATCGGGAACGTCGTCCATCACGATGCAAGGATTTTTGCCGCCCATCTCAAGGACCACTTCCTTCAAATTGCTCTCGGAGGAGTACTTCAGGAAGCGACGGCCAGTGTCGGTGGAGCCTGTGAAGGAAATCGCGTCGATGTCGGGATGGCGACCGATCGGTTCGCCGACGTCCGGACCATCACCGGTCACGACGTTGAAAACCCCAGGCGGCAGCCCGGCATCGAGAGCGAGCTCTGCGACCCGCAAGGTGGTGAGCGACGTCTCTTCAGCGGGTTTGACGACGATCGTGCACCCTGCTGCCAGGGCAGGGCCGATCTTCCACGCGAGCATCAGAAGAGGGAAGTTCCAGGGGAGCACGATGCCGACGACGCCGATGGGCTCGCGCACGATCAGGCCGAGAGAGGCGTCGTTCGGAGGTGACACCTGGTCATATATCTTGTCGACTGCTTCGGCATGCCACCTGAGGCTGTTGATAGTCTCGGGCACATCGATGTTGATGCAGTCGCTGATGGTCTTGCCGCTATCCAAGCTCTCCATCAGCGCCAGCTCGAGCGCGTTTTCCTCGATGACTGACGCCAGCCTGAGAAGGACTTTCTTCCGGTTCGCCGGGGCCAGCTTGGACCACCGACCGTCCTCAAACGCCTGCCGGGCGACAGCGACGGCCTTGTCGACATCGGCCGCCGAACCAGCGGGCAGCTCCGCCAGAACCTTACCAGTAGCCGGGTTAAGGGTTGCAAAGGTTCTGCCCGATAGGGCCGCAATCTGCACCCCATCCACGATCATCCTGTTCGGCAGTTTGAGTGCACTCGCCTGCGTTTTGTAGTCGACTTTGTTGAGCATTTCTGTTCTCCTTGGTGTCCCAAGTGACACCGACAACGACTACCCGTCGAGTTCGCCCTGCATGCCGTTGGGCACGGCGTAGAGCGCCACGTCGCTTCGGAAAACTTCGAGATGGGCGCGCACCAGTTCGCCCGCCCGCTCAGCATCGCGGGCTTCGATGGCCTCGATCATCTGATCGTGCTGCCGCGCAGCGGTTTCCTGGTCCTTCTGGATCCGAGGGCCGCCGTTTTGGCGATAGAAGATCTTCCCGATCCGGGCGTGATCGATGAGAAGCTTCTTGAGACTGGGAAGCAGATACTGGTTGTGCGCCATCTTGCCGATGTTCAGATGGAACTGGTGATTGAAGATCACCCTGTTTTCGACGTGGCCGTCGGCAATGGACTGCCGGAACTTCTGTTGAGTCTGCTTGAGGATTTCGAGGTCCCCAGCCTTGTGGTTGACAGCTGCGAGCTTCGTCGTTCCGACATAGATCATCGGAGCGACGATCAGGAAATCGCGAAGCGTCTGGTAGGACATGATGGACACGCGCGCCGCCCGGTTGGTCTCAAGATCGACGTAGCCCTCGCCCGCCATCTGTCGCATGAGTTCGCGGACCGGCGGACGGGACAGGCCGAATTCCTCGCTGAGAGCGACTTCGTCGAGGACCGCCCCCGGCTCAAGCTGCATCGTGAGGATGCGATGCACCAGTGTTTGAGCAAGAATGCCCTTTCGGTCCGTCGACGCAGCAGGTTCATTCAGGATCATTGCGGTTCCTCAATTTACGAGATAGACATATTGTAGACAAACATCATGAGTCAAGATAGGTAAACGATATTACCACGGTGCGGCGGCTTTGGGGACGGCAACTCCCGGGTCTCCACCGGACTGGAGGCATGATCGTGTTTCACTCACCACCACGGCGCAGACAGGCCCGGACGGTTCGGCTGAAGGTCGGGTTCATCCTGGCCCGCTCCTTCACGTTGACCGCCTTCGCCATGTTTATCGACACGCTTAGACTTGCCAGCGATGAAACCGACAGATCGGGACGGATCAACGCTGACTGGGAGGTACTGTCGAACAACCGGCATCTTGTCACGTCGAGCTGCGGCGTCCAGGTCTCGCCGACGTCGTTATTCCTCGACCCGATGGAGTTTGACTACATCGTCGTTGTCGGGGACGGTTAACCAACGGTCAGGCAGTCGACAACGAAACCCTGCGGTATCTTCGGGATGCTGCATTCAAAGGGGCGCGATTGATCGGTATCTGCACCGGGACGTTCATTTTGGCTGAGGCAGGTCTTATGGCGGCGCACGAGACCTGCGTCAGCTGGCTTCACTACGTCGACTTCCGGGAGCGCTTTCCCGATCTGCGGGTTCGGGCGGACAGAATCTATAACCTGGATACCACGCGGGGATCATGCGCGGGCGGCAGCAGCACTGCCGATCTGGCGGCGGAACTGGTGCGACGGCACATCGGGAACGCAGCCGAGCGGAACGCGCTCGAAGTGCTGCAGATCGACAAGGTGCGGAACGCCGAGTGGGTACAACCGCGTCGGCCGCTGACGGTAGAGACGCACGACCCAAGGCTCCGCGCTGCGCTGATCCTGATGGAGCAGAACGTCGAGAACACACTGTCGGTTTGCAGGCTGGCCGCAGCATTGGGGGTTTCCCGACGACAACTCGAGCGCCTGTTTTTCAAGGAGGCGAACAGCTCTCCCGCGCTTGTCTACCGACGCGTGCGGCTTGAGCGCGCAAAGCAACTTCTCAGGAAAGTCGACACTCCTTTGATCGAGGTCGCTATTGGGGTCGGCTTCGAGAACGCCTCTCATTTCGCGAGGGTCTTCCGAAGGACTTACGGTCAATCACCGTCTGCCTGGAGGCGTTCGGAGTTTACTTCGCAAAGTGTCGAGCAATGAGCTTTGCAGCATACGGGCCCTCTCGGGCCGACACGGTTGATGAACTCGGTGAAGACGGCATGACGCTCATCGGCGATTACGGGTTGCGGCGGTGCTAGGGAAGAGACATATTGTAGACAAAACTCTTTGTTAGGCTCTAGGCTGGTGTTGGGCCTGACGAATAGCTTGTCGCGCTTACTTGCGCTTTCGCCATGGGCGTTTACGAAGACGATTTTTCCGAAATACACGGGTGGGTTCGGCCAAACGATCCGGGTGCGCCACTGGTTTTACTTTCTTCTCAGGGCTGGAGTAACGGTGACTCATGTCAAATTATCGACGGCTTCCGTTGAGCGCGCTACGCGCATTTGAAGCTGCCGCACGGCATTTGAGTTTTACCAAGGCTGCCAATGAGCTTTCGGTCACTCAAGCGGCAGTGAGCCGCCATATCTTGACGCTGGAGGACCACCTCGACACCCAGCTCTTCAACCGCGGAAACCAGAAGGTGTCATTGTCTCCCGCCGGCGAGGAGTTATTTGAAGCTGCGACCCTCAGCCTGGCGCATATTGCAGCGGCTTTTGACAGCGTGAAGAGAGGGCAGAAAGCCCGACGGTTGACCGTCGGCATGCCGATGTCGTTCGCAACGCTGTTTATGAGCCATCGGATTGGAGATTTCGTTGCAAACAACCCAGAGGTCGACCTGCACTTGGTCTCCCTCGAACGTAGCCCGGCGCCGGCGACGGACGGTTTTGATGTGTCCGTGGTCATGGGGTATCTGGCGCGCCCAGGGTTCACAGCCACCGAGCTCTTCGGCGAGGAAGTCTTCCCGGTTTGCAGTAAATCATATCAGACACACTCCCCGGGTATTCTCACTCCGGAGGACCTGGTAAACGAGGTCCTCTTGGATATGGACGATCAGCATTGGTCCGCCTATCCTTGGTCACCCTTCAATTGGGCCCACTGGCTTGGACAGTTCGGCGTTTCGTCCGACTTCAAACGCGCCATCACGTTCACTAGTTACCCAACGATGATCCAGTCAGTGATCAAGGGCTACGGCATCGGGCTGGGCTTCCGTCATTTGGTAAGTGATTACCTCAATGAAGGCACCTTGATAAGGCCTATGGGTGAAAGCTATCTAACCGGCCGAAAACATCATTTGGTCATTCCGGATACCGCAATTGAGCGAGACGACGTCCAGATCTTCCGCAATTGGCTGATTACACAGGTCGCAGATCTCAATCCGGTCCCTCCAACGCCAGCTGCGGAAAATATCAAGTCAGCACTAGTTGAACACAGCGAGATATCACCCGCCATCCAGGCCTGACATCCGCCTGATAACATTTAGTCCCGCGCTGCATCACTTTTTATACGGTTGTTTTGCAGCCCCCCCGCCGCTAGCGTTCCTGGACATAAGACGCGGCAGCCTCTCAAGCCGTACTGAAGGCCCCGTCCGACGGAGAGACTAATTCCGTAGGCAGGAGATGTATGCGACGGCAGCTGACCTATGACACACAGTCGGGCTCGCATCAGAGCTCCGTGGTTATCGCTCAATAGGTCCCTGACTGAAAGGAAGTTTTGTGAAGCTCGAAGACGTTTTAGACCCGTTCAAAAGCTGGCACATACCGTTTGATAAATGGGTCGACAATGGGTTGGGTTGGGTTGTCGAACATTACCGCCCGTTGTTTCAGAGCTTGAAATGGCCCATTGACCAGCTCCTGAGGGCATTTGACAGCGCACTCAATGGCATCCCGCCGGTCGTTATAATCTTATGCTTCGGATTGGTAGCTTGGCAGATCGCCGGGTGGCGGCTTGCAGCTCAAGTCGCTGGTCTGCTGCTGATCATTGGCTTTCTTGGCATTTGGGGTGAAACGATGACGACACTGTCTCTCGTTTTTACCGCCGTTCTTTTCTGCACGGTTGTTGGCATTCCCGTGGGGATCATTGCTGCTCGAAGTGACCGAGCGGCTGCCATTTGCCGGCCAATCCTCGACACAATGCAGACCATTCCATCATTCGTCTATCTTGTTCCCGTGGTCATGTTGTTTGGTATCGGCAACGTGCCTGGCGTGATTGTCACGATCGTTTTTGCACTTCCGCCCGTTATCAGGCTGACAACACTAGGTATTCAGCAGGTTTCCGAAGAAGTCGTCGAGGCCATGCGTGCCTTTGGAGCTACCAACAGTCAGATCCTGTTCAAGGCTCAGCTGCCGCTGGCTCTTCCGAGCATAGTGGCAGGTGTCAACCAGACGTTGATGATGTCACTATCAATGGTTGTCGTTGCCTCCATGATCGCGGTTGGGGGACTCGGCCAAATGGTTTTGCGCGGCATCGGTCGCCTCGACATCGGGCTGGCTGCGACTGGCGGAATGGGCATCGTCATTCTCGCAATCATTCTAGATCGCCTGACTCAATCCGCGATGTCTCAGCGCGGACGCTACGCCGACATTGCCTGGCACAAGCGGGGTCCAGCCGCGCTCTTCACCGGTATCGTCAAGACCTTCCAGGCCTCTCCGGCGGAGCGTGGAGGATTGGAAAGTGGCCGGGAACGAACGTCTAGCTAACAAGAATGGGAGCGATTATGAGCGATCGGTTTAGAATAAATGGGCATTTTTGGGGGGTTGCCGCCGCTGTCGCGGTGCTTGGCACTTTGGCCATGTCTCCTGGATACGCCGCAGCGGAGGACCTTCCGGGAAAAGGCGTGACCGTCAGGCCCCTATATCTTGGCCAGGCGGAAGAATTATTCGAAGCCTACGTCGTTAAGCTAGGCCTCGAGGATCTGGGCTATACAGTTAACGAACCTGCCGCAACCCAGGTTCCACTTGCCCATATAGCGGTAGGGAACGGTGACGCGGACTACTATACGCCCCACTGGTACCCCTTGCATATTGCGTTTGCCGAGAAGGCTGGCGGCGATGCCAAGCTTCGTCGGGTTGGGACGCTCGTAAAGAACTCAATCCAGGGATACTCCATCGACAAGGCCACAGCTGATAAGTACGGCATAAAGACGATCGATCAGTTGAAGGACCCGAAGATTGCCAAGCTGTTCGATGTGGATGGGGACGGTAAAGCAGACCTGTATGGCTGTGATCCGGGCTGGGGATGCGAACGCATCATTGAACATAACCTTGATGCATATGGCCTTCGGGATGCCGTCACGCATAAGCAGGGTGAGTATTTTGCTCTGCTTCCCGACGTCATCCAGCGGGTTCAGTCCGGCAGTCCAGCCTTGTATTACAGCTGGACACCCAACTGGCTACAAGGGGTTTTGGTCCATGGAAAAGATGTTGTCTGGCTGACGGTTCCTTTCACGGCGTTGCCCGACGAACAGGCTGGCGCGAACACGACTGTTCCAGGCATTGGGAACCTGGGATTTTCCGTGAACACTCAGCACGTGATTGCCAACACACCCTTCCTCGAGAAAAACCCCGTCGCCAATAAGTGGTTCGAGCAAGTCGAGGTCCCAATTCAAGATATCAACGACGAGAACCTTCTTATTCACAAAGGTGAGAAGTCCAACGAGGACATCCACGGTCATGCCGAGGCCTGGAAGAAGGCCCACCTCGATCAGTGGAATACGTGGATAGCTGAAGCAAAGAAGGCCGCCAAGTAACGCCGGGCTGCGGAAAGCATGCTCGCCCGGTAAGCTTTACGCTGCCGGGCGACACCTCTCAATCGTGGAGCTACCTTTTGAAAGCGCACGCCATAGAATTTAGGGATGTTTGGAAGGTCTTCGGGACGAGTTCGAATTTCGACCTTGCGAGTGTCCAACGCGATGATCTTTCGAAGGCCGCACTCCTGGAGAAACATGGGTGCGTAGCGGCGGTCGCCGGTGTCTCCCTTAAAGTCGAGGCCGGTGAGATCTTCTGTGTCATGGGACTGTCCGGCAGCGGAAAGTCAACGCTGGTCCGACATGTGAATCGTTTGATCAAACCCAGCTCCGGCCAGATCATTGTTGGCGGCGAGGATATCAATCTGAAGTCCGAAAATGAGATGCGGGAGCTGCGTGCCCGATCAATGGGGATGGTTTTCCAGAATGTAGCGCTTCTTCCCCATCGAACGGTCCGCGACAATGTCGCCCTGAGTCTGGAGCTACGAAACGCAAGCGTCCGACAACGCTATGAGGTTGCGGAGGAGAAGTTGGAGCTCGTCCAACTTGCGGGTTGGGGTGATCGGTACCCTGACCAACTTTCTGGTGGAATGAAGCAGAGAGTTGGGCTTGCCCGAGCTCTAGCTGCTGATCCCGCCATTTTGTTGATGGATGAGCCGTTTTCAGCGCTGGATCCGCTCATTCGACGCGAATTACAGGACCAGTTCAAAGAGCTTTCGTCGAAGTTGGGGAAAACTACGCTTTTCATCACCCACGACTTGGATGAGGCAGTTCGGCTGGGACACCAAATCGGTGTCATGAAAGACGGAAGGATGCTTCAGATCGGCACGGCGGATGAAATTCTCGGAAATCCCAAAGACCCGTACGTCGAAAAATTCGTCCAGGGAAGCAGCCGATTGAAGCTTCTGAAAGCCGAGTCGGTGATGTTGCCCCTCGCCGAATTTGCCAGTGCCGGAAAGGGCTTGGCCTTAGCAGACGCCCCGCGACTCAACCTTGATGCTCCGATCAAGGAAATGCTCGATTTGTCAAATCGACACGGGAATATGCCGCTAGTGGTTGTGAATGGAGACGGAGTTGATGTGGGCATCGTGACCGCGTCCTTGCTTTTGCGCGGTGTACATGACAGGCTTTAGGTAACTAAAGCGTTTATAATAAACCACGCTTATAAGCACATGGCTAGTTGTTGTTATTTGTGGACGAGTTTCTCCCCTACACGTTAGTGCGAGATACTCAGCAGACAGTTAAAAGAATTATGAGCCGCGAACTCCGAAATTGGTTGTTGAACAATGAAGCACCCTGAAAAGAAGACCGTAGTCGTAACTGGAGCTGCTGGCGGAATGGGCCAAGCAATCTGTAAAAGGTTCGTGGCTAACGGATATTTTGTAATCGCCGGTGACGCCAACGCGAAGCGCTTGATTGACACGGCTGGCGAGCTCAACCGAACTGGGGAAAATGCTCTGGCCAAGGTTGGAGATCTGAGAAGCAAGGCGTATTGCGAGGATCTCATCGATACCGCTATAAGCCTTACCGGTCGGCTGGACGCCCTCGTTAACAATGCAGGCATCATCACCCGCGGTACAATCCTCGAAACGAGCGACGAGGATTGGGAAATAACCTTCGATATCAATCTGAAAGCAATTTTCTACACCTGCCGACGGGCAATAGCCTTCATGAAGGAGAATGGTGGCGGGTCGATTGTGAACATCTCCTCAACTTGGGGCATCTACCCTGGGCCTAGTCACGCAGCTTACTGCGCGAGTAAAGCCGCCGTAGCCACATTTTCAAAGTGCCTCGGCCGCGACCATGCGGGGGATGGAATAAGGGTCAATGCCGTGTGCCCCGGAGAGATAGATACACCTATGCTTCGCTCAGGCTTTATCCATCGTGGGTTTGATCCCGACACGGCGGTAGTCGAGCTCAGCAAGTCAAATCCTCTCGGCCGACTTGGCGAACCGGAGAATATTGCTGATGCGGTGTATTTCCTGAGCTCGGACGCGGCTCGATTCATCGCCGGGACCACACTCGAAGTCGCTGGAGCCAAGGCCGTCTATTAAGGAGTTCGCTCCTCGCCCCGCCGCACGGTCCCCGACAATGTGGCTTTGAGTCTGGCGCTGGGAGTGAGCGCCCGCATGTTGGGGGGGGTGAGTGGCTATACGCCTTGTCAGGTCGAGATGAAAACAGGTCGCTAACCTGCATCAACAGCGCGGGTCTCGACCTCGGCATTGTCGCGCATCCTTGCTTTGCTCGGCATTCAGGAGCGGCTTTGGGCTGGCTGGAGTTACGGTCATAACCTCAGTTCATAAGTTACATTCCTTTTTATTGTTAGTTGCAGAGTTTGTTTTGCCCTATATTCTCGCTTAAAATCAGGGATTATTAAAATGGCGGCAAGATCTGGAGGCCGAGACGCTCGGCAAAAGCTACGTTCTGACCGAACGGTGACTTACTTGCCGTCGCTGGAACGGGGCTTGCCTTATATGGATTTGCTGAGCCCGGATGAGTTGCTTAGGCTTCACAACATTTCGATGCAAATACTTGAAGAGATAGGCATCGAATTCCGGGATGCGGAGGCTATCGCGCTTTGGCGAGCAGCCGGTACCGACGTAACCGGTCAACGCGTTAGGATCGACAGAAATCAACTAATGGAACTTGTGGCAAAGGCCCCTGAAACCATCACGGTTCACGCTCGGAATCCTGCCAAGACCGTGACTCTCGGCGGTCGAAAGACCATCTTCACCCCAGCGTACGGTTCGCCGAATGTCCTTGACCTTGAGGGCAAGCGGCGGAATGCGACAATTGAGGATTTCGTCAATTTTGCAAAACTCGCCTACCAAGCCCCCGCAATGCATATGACGGGTGGAGTTCTTTGCGAGCCGATGGATATTGCGGTCCCGAAGCGTCACCTGCACATGAACTACAGTTTGATACGGTACTCCGACAAGCCATTTATGGGAGCGGTGACCTCATGCGAGAGGGCAGAAGACACGGTCGCTATGGCCAAGATTGTCTTCGGAGACGAGTTCGTTAACAACAACACTGTGATGGTGTCCCTTGCCAACTGCAACTCGCCACTCGTTTGGGACGAGACCATGCTCGATGCGGTCAAGGTCTACTCCGCAAACAACCAGGCCATGATTTTCGCCCCGTTTGTGCTTGGTGGCGCCAGCACCCCGGCCAGCACTGTGGCTGCAGTCGCGCAGCTTAATGCCGAAGCACTTGCTGGCGTTGCCTTTGCACAGCTGGTCCGGCCGGGCGCGCCTTGCATTTATGGGCAGTGGTTGGCGACCGTCTCAATGAAAAGTGGTGCGCCAATGGCAGGGACACCCGAGATCTGCCACATGAATTTGTTGGTGGGGCAACTGGCCAGACACTACAAACTGCCTTGGCGCTGTAGTGGCAGCAACACAAGTTCAAAGCTCGTCGATGCCCAGGCAGGCTATGAGGCCGCCCGCAATATGTACGGCGCACTTATCGCCGGTGCGAACTTTGTGCTTTCGTCCACCGGTTACCTCGAGGCAGCTCTGACCCAGAGCTACAGCAAGTTCATGCTCGATGCTGAGCAGATGGTGATGTTCTATAAGTTTGGACAAGGCATAGTGATGCGCGAGATGGATGAAACGCTCGATGCGATCCGACAAAGTGAGCCAGGCAGTCACTATCTTGGTACCGAACATACACTGAAGAATTTCGAGCAGGCCTTTTTCGTACCTGACTTGATGAACCACGACAGCTTCGAGCAATGGTCCGTCGCCGGGGCTAAGGACGCCAACGTTCGGGGGCGCGATGCAGCTGTGCGGGCCCTGAAGGAATATGAAGCACCACCCATAGACGAAGCAATCGACGAAGAGCTTCTTGACTTTATGAAACGTCGGGAACTCGTGATCGGTGACGCCGTACTTTAGGCGCTAGGATAACACTGCGGATGAGCGGCGTCCACACAGCGAGCATCAGTGGACGCCACCCTCGCCTAGATCGTCGATCAGGTCGGGAGGGCGGATAAACCTATCCTCGAACGCTCGCCCAGCAATAGCCGAAATCGCCCCCAGGCTTTTCCGGGTTCGACAACAGCTCGGTCAGCCCCTGGCGAAAGGTATGGACGAATCCTGATGAACGCACCTCCCAATATGAATGCCATGAAGTCGTTGTGCACGCCGGACGATCCGGCAAAGGGCGGCCGGCCAATTGAGCTGGTGGTTCTGGTATTGCCAGGATTCTCGCACTTGGCGCTTCACGCCTTCATCGAACCTTTCCGCATCGCCAATACGGTATCCAAGCTGACCCTGTTCCGGTGGCGGATCGCGGGATCCGACGCACGACCTGTCGAGGGGGCGAGCGGCCTTTCAGTTGCCGTTGACGTGACGGTAGACGAACTGAATTCCTGCTTAGGCGGCCGGGGGCCACATCATCTCGCAGTTTTCGCGGGCGAGCCGGTGGGCCGACGGCTGACACCACAATTCAATAATTTCTTGCGCACGATCGCACGCCGCGGGGTTCCGATATCCGCGGTTGGAACAGCGTCCTGGCTTCTCGCGCAGACCGGTCTACTGGCAGGCACACGCTGCACGATTCACTGGTCCCGGCTGGCTGCCTTCTCAGAAGTGTTCCGCCAGCCGCAGATTCGCGACGCTCTCTTTGTCAAGGATGGGCAGTTTTCGACATGCGCGGGGGAACTGGCGGCCTTCGACCTGGCCGTCGATCTGATCGCCGGCCATGTCGGCGGGTCAACCGCACAAGAGGTTTGCCGCTACGCCACCGTTGAGGGTCAGCGCTCAGGTTCCAACCGCCAGACCGGGCCGTCGGGTCTCGCCTTTGCCGGCGCAAGCGATAAACTTCTGATGGCTATGCGGCTCATGGAAGAGCATGTGGAGTACCCGCTGACCATGTCAGAAGTTGCGCAACGGGCCGGCCTGTCGCGGCGCCAACTGGAACGGTTGTTTGCAGCACACGTGCACATGCCGCCGGTCCGCCATTACCTCAGGATCCGCGTCGCCCATGCCAAGCGGCTGATCGAAGGCACGAGTATGCCCATCATCGATATCGCAATGGCCTGCGGGTTTTTATCCCCTTCACACTTCGCAAAGTGCTTCAGAACTTTCAACGGCCTCTCGCCGCAGCAGTGTCGCTCGACGACGCCGGCTTGGGTCGGACCCGGCCTCGGCTAGATCAAAGGCCAAACTAAAGGATTATTGCGGTCAGTTCGTCTACCGTTTTGTTGGGTGCACGGCCAATATCAAAAAGTGAGCCCTAGCTCCCCCGGTCAACCCGAAGAGGGTGTGTGGGAAGACATCGCGAACAGTTTAGTGCGCTTTGCGGCGCAGGTTCGTAAACGTCGCTCTTACGGTCTGAACGCGATACGAACCGTCGGTTCATTGGTCTAGCTAAGCTAGTGGAAGATAAATGGCGGATCCTACTTTGCGTCATTACAATCTCAGCCTGCGCGATCTGGAGAGACGGTGGCCGAGCGCGGTCTGAGCGTGGACCATTCCACCGCGCATCACCAAGATGTGAGCTACGGCGATCGCCGTAGCAAGGTGAGCCGGCGGCGACGCCATTCGACGAACGCGACCGTTAACGGCGGCACGCGAGAATCGGCATCGCATGAGGTTACCGGCGCTGCTTGGGCGGTTGCCCGATAGCGCTGGCCAGGCGGAATCAGGGCGTCCGCCGTAGGCCAACGAGAGTCGAGGAGGCGCCGCATAGCGTGATCACGGAGATTGTCGATCCACGAAAGCAGTGGCTTTAGGTCGCTATTCGCCGTACTGGCGCTCCAGCGCGTTGGCAATTCGCTCGCAAAGCAATTCTGAGGTCACGACTGTGAGGTGGAGACCGGAGGCGAACTCCGTGTGTATCAACTAGGGTAGTGACAATACCGCGGTCAGAGTACTCGGCGTAGGTCAAAAACATCGTTGATGGTGAAGTCTGGTATTTCACGAAGCCTCTTGGGGCGCTCATCCACCGGGTTTTCCTCCCCAAATTAGTGGCTTTCCGGGCAGGCCGAGCCTCATTCGCTGGAGTTCGGCGTAGCTCTCGGCAACGGGTTGAGCGTTGAATAAATGTCGAGCCACTTTGCCATTTTCGACGACCTGGACAATCCACTGGCCGTCGACATTTTTCAATCGCACGTCATTCGGTTCGCCGGCAACCATATCCATCATCCGTTTCAGCCATCAAGAATGAGCAATGACAGTGGAAGTCCCAAGCCGCTGTATCGCTCTGTAGACAAACAATCTTCCCCCGGCGTGATATTCAAACCTAGATTTTCTCACAGCACGTGGTCGCTACTTCGATGGCAATCCATTCGATTCAGTCAGAATGCTCCACGCCCTACGCGACCTATCGTCGTCTTCACCGAAGTCGGCATCGACCACCTTCGGCATATCGTCGACGAGCGCAGGGCTGTGGGTCACGCACCGCCGAAACCACACCGCAGAAAACCGTCGCCCGAAATCATAGCCACCGCGGCCCTGGCCGAATGGTTACGTCTAAACCGCAATCCTTGGCCTTCCCGAGGCGACCGCCACCACATGTGCCTCGATGAATAAGCGCTGGCTTTCGACCATGGAGACGCGGAATTCGGTGGTGACGTCGATCTCGGCGCTGTCGGTGCCTGCATCCCTGGCGCGCTCTGCAACGATGGCGCGGACATCGGCCTCGGCCGCTGCGATCGCCGTAGCCTCATCGAGGAAATCGCGAACCTTTCCGCCAGAAGCAAGCCGGAACAGCCCTTCCTTGGGTTGGCTGACCTGTGCTTCGGCCGACACCCGCACTTGGCCGACAACGGCGCCGAGCGCATTGGCGACGTCGGTATCCTCCGGCACCACGCAGTCATTGCCGACCAGTTCGGCTAGGCCGGCATAGTGCAGCGGCGCCGAGGCGCCGAGGCCGATGACCGGACGGTCGAGCGCGACGCCCAGGCGGGCGACGCCGGGATGGCCGTCGACGGCACGCTGCACCAGCGCGTGGGCCACCGTCGCCGCGCCGTCGAGCCCGTCTTCGGCAAAGGCAGTCTCCAAGATGTATTCGGCCGACCAGCGCGTCAGGGTTACCAGCACCCGTTCCGACAGTGCTTCCGGCGAAGGGGCTATGGGCTGGCCGCGACCGTCACGCTTGCGGGCGAACAGTTCTGCGCCGAGACGAGCCGCGATCGGATCCCAGTTCGCCTGCTTGCCCAGCACATGGGCGGCGTCTGACGGCGTGAACCCGGCGACATGCACCAGCCCGCGCGACACCAGCCGGTCGAGCGTCGCATTCTGGGCATTCGAGGTGAGCAGTTTGTCGAGAGCGACGGCCACAGCACCGATCGCCTCGTAGAGCCGCGCTTCCGGAGCGGTGAGGCCGGCGGCAAGCCTGTCCGGCACGCCGGTGCGCACCGCGAAGCGGCCGTCCATGCGGCCGGGGTTGGGCGCGCGCAGCTGACGTTCCAGTTCGACGGTCACCGCTCCGCCATGCGCCATGCCGGCCAGCGCCAGCGGCACGAGCCGGCGTGGCCCGAGCAAAATATTCGGGATGAGCGCGCCGTCCTCTAGCTTCACTTCCGAATCGCCGCCAAGGCCGAAAGTGCGCATGGCGACGGCCTCGACCATGGTGCGGAAGCCGCCGACGGTGGCCCCTTCCACGTCGAGCCGCGGCCGGCCCTTGTCGAGCACGGCGACATCGGTGGTGGTGCCGCCAATGTCGGAGACGACGGCGTTGTCGAGCCCGGTCATGTGGCGGGCGCCGACCAGGCTGGCGGCCGGGCCGGAGAGGATGGTCTCGATCGGCCGTTGGCGGGCAAACGCCGCCGAGACCAGCGCGCCATCGCCGCGCACCACCATCAGCGGTGCGGCGATGTTGCGCCGCTTGAGAAAGCCTTCGGTCGCCGCCACCAGCCGGTCGATCATCGAGATCAGCCTGGCGTTCAGCAGCGTCGTCAGCGCCCGGCGCGGACCGCCAAGCTTGGCCGACAACTCGTAGCTGGCGGTGACCGGCAGACCGGTCTTCTCGCGGATCAGCTTGAGGGCGGCCACCTCATGCGCCGGATTGCGGGTGGCGAAATAGGAGCAGACGGCAAAACCCGATACCGACGTGCCGAGTTCCGGCAAGGCCGCTTCGAGACCGGACAGGTCGAGCCCAGCGGTGTTGCCGTGGACATCGTGGCCACCGGGGCAGAACACAACCGGATCGGTGCCAAGCGCCGCCTTGAGCCCGTCGCGGGCGAGATCGGCCTCGGAGAAGCCGATCATGACCAGCGCCACCCGACCGCCCTGGCCCTCGACCAGCGCATTTGTGGCCAGCGTCGTTGACATCGACACCAGTTTTATAGCGGCTGGATCGGTGCGGGCCTTCTGCAGCACAGCGTCGACCGCTCCGGAAATGCCTACGGCGAGATCGTGCCTGGTGGTCAGCGCCTTGGCTTTGGCCAGCACCTTGCCCTTGTTCGGCCCGTGCTGCGGGCCTTCGGTTTCAGACCACAGCACGGCATCGGTGTAGGTGCCGCCGGTGTCGATCCCGAGGAACAGCGGCTTTGGCTTAGTCTTGGCTCTCATTGATGGCGGTTCGGCTGACGTCTGTCTGTTTCACGCCACAGCCGATGCGGAGCGACCTGCGCCTGCAAGAGCGCGAGGGTCGACACCATCGTGCGGCTCAAGGGCGGGCCAGGATGATCCTGGCGAGCGAGCGCCCCTGTCGCAACCCGTTCGAAGTCGCCAACGCACCACTATGGCTGCGGCTTCGTCAGCTTGGACCGATACTCCTCGTCCAGGATAGCGGGCAGTGATATCTTCTTGGTTCGCGCGCCGTCGACGGAGATCATTTCACCGCTAACGAAACTGGAATCGTCACTAGCCAACCATAGGACCGCATTGGCTATCTCTTTTGGAGCGCCAATCCTTCCTACCGGGTGAAGTTGTCCCAATTCCCGCTCGATCAAGCTTCGGTCCGGGTGCATCTCGACATAGGCCCGGTTCAGCTCGGTATCGATCCAACCGGGGCAAACGGTATTGCAACGTATACCATCCGGCCCGAGGTCAACTGCCAGTCCCAGCGTAAGACCATGCACGCCGGCCTTGGTGGCCGCGTAGGCAGTATGCCATGGGTTGACCATATAGCCCTCGACCGACCCGATGTTGACGATCGTGCCCGAGCCGATACGTCTCATTTCCGGGACCACATACTTGGCCATCAAAAACGGGCCGCGGAGGTTGACCGCCATAAGGCTGTCCCAATCCTCGGCAGTCTGTTCGTCAATGGACTTATGCATGACTACGCCGGCATTGTTGACCAGGATATCGATCCTGCCGAACTTCTGCAGGACCTCGTCCACGAATGTGCGTATTGAGACCTCTTTTTTGACGTCAAGAGACATAAAGGTCAGCCTCTCGACGCCGCCGGAATCGGCGGAGCGCTTGTCAAGAAAATCGCCGACGACAACCATGGCGTCTTCATCAGCGAGCCTCTCAGCAATTGCACGCCCTATGCCTCGATTGCCACCGGTGACGATGGCAACTTTGCCTGATAGCCGATTACCCAAAAATTCCTCCTATCCTGCCGTGAAGCCGCCATCTATTGGAACAGCAACCCCCGTAATGTGCCTGGCTTCCTCGCTCGCGAGGAAAAGCGTCAGACTTGCGATATCCTTCGGCGTAGCCACGCGACCTTGAGGTATTGAATCGATGTTCCTCTGGAGGACCTCGTCGGCAGTAACCGGCTGGCTGTGGGCCGACACAAGCATGGGCGTATCCACGGCGCCGGGGCAGACGGCATTGATGCTGATTTGCTCTTTGGCGTGATCGAGCGCCATGGCGCGTGTCAACAGAACGACCGCGCCCTTCGATGCGCAATAGGCGACCAGCCCGGGACAGCCAACCAACCCCACATTCGAGGCAATGTTCACAATGCTGCCGCCGCCGCTTTTCCTCATGGCCTTCACCGCGGCGCGGCTAAAGTAGAACACACCGTTGACATTGGCGTCGAAAGTCTGGCGCCAATCGTCATCCGTGGTATCGAGGGCGCTTCCACGCCGGATGATCCCGGCGCTATTTACCAGGACGTCGACCTTTCCGAACCGCTCTACGCTGGAATTAACCACGTGGTCGGCGAAGGCCGAGTCAGCGACATCGCCTAGCATCAATTCGGCCGGACAATCGAGTTTCTGAACCGACTCCAAGGCTCTTTTGCCCCGCTCCCGATCGCGGCCGACCAATACGAGTGACGCCCCTGTCGCGGCGAAGGCCTCTGCGATGGCCTCCCCTATCCCCGACGTCGCGCCAGTCACGATAACAACCTTCTTGGAGTGCGTCATAGTTTCAATTGCCCAGTAAAAGTGATGAGGCTTGGCGGTTAATTCCGGCGGCCTGCTTGGTGATCTATGCCGGCATACGGCCTGTTCGCAAGCGTCCAAAAAGTCATGCGGCGGACAAGCTGAAGTCATGACGCGCGTTGGACGTCGATGGCGATTCCATGGCAGCCAGGCCTCAGGAGAGATCAGAGACAGATATGGCGTTGGGGCCGGCTCCGACCGAGGTGAAACTGATCCGTAAACATGGTCATGACCCTTGGTTATCCGGCCCACTACTAATACTCATTTGAAGTTCGATCAGGCGCCGTCTAGTATTCCTACATCGCAGCTTGGCAGGCATTGCAAGCACGACGTACTAGGGCTCAATAAAGGATAACACATCCGTTTCATCAGGCTCGGATGGCTCAGGATGCCTTGCGCCCGCGGAGAGGAACGAAGTCACGCCGAGCGGAATGTCGCAGTGCCATTGAGCGTTTTTTACTTGGGGGCCGCCGACTTGCCTGAGCCGCCCTTGCCGCGACAACCACGCGAAAGGGTTAAACGGAAAATCCAGCAGGCAATCTCGCACATGGATTGGGTCACGGTTATTGGCTACTTCGCAGCTCTATGCTCGATGACCAGCTTTACCCCGCAAGTCTGGAAGATCATCAAAACCCGGGACACGAGCAGCATTTCAGCACCGATGTACGGCATCTACGTGCTGGGACTTGCGTTCTGGCTGATCTTCGGAATTCTGAAGAACGAATGGCCCCTTATCATCACCAACGGAGTGTGCCTGGTGCTTTCGGCCTTCATTCTCGTCATGACGCTCCTTCCTCGCGCGAAGAAGGATGCCGTCGCGGACGTTCTTGACCCGGCCACCTCAAGCACCGAGCGGTCGGCCGGGCGATCTCGTCTGGCCGATCCAAAGATGAAACGGTCGAAATGAGGCGCATCGCAACCTTCAATGTGAATGGCGTCAATGGCCGGCTTCCCGTGCTCCTGAAGTGGCTCAGTGAAACCGACGACGACATTGTCTGCTTGCAGGCGTTGAAGACGTCGGAGCGGGTATTTCCGGCAGCCGTGCCTAATGATCTGGGCCTTCATACCGCCGGTTTGGAAGCGTCCAAGAAGTTATTCGATGGCAAGCCTGAAGTTATGGCGCGCTGGACATCGATAACGGCCTCGCGCAGCCTTTTACGCCCCTTGGACATGGTTATGACTCCTGGTTATGCGGCCGGCCACTAATACTCATTTGAAGTGCGGTGCGCCGCTGCCTATAGCTCACGACCGTAGCATTTCTGCGGGGCTAATCAGCAGCATAGCTGCAACAAGTACGAGGGCTCTATGACGAATTCCAAATTGGGATCACGAGGTCCGGATGAACTCGTACTCCACGACAACTGGAGCGACTTGCGGCAGTTTCGACCAATGCCGGATATCGACTTTAAAAGGCTCGATGGATACCGGAAAGAGCGGCTAAGAGCGGCAATGCGCCAAGCTGATGTCGCAATGTGTGTCCTGGTGAGCCCCATTACCATTCGCTATGCGGTGGACTACAATGCATACCCTTTGTTTCAGTCGCATATTCCCGTCACATACCTCTTTTTGCCTCTTGATGGGCCAATCACCCTTCATCAGGGTATTGGCAACGCGTGCTCTGCAGACCGTGTAAGGCACGGAAGGCCTATTTCGTTTTTTGAAGGAGGCAACGAACTGGCGGACGGCGCGAGGCTCCTCGCCGACGACATCGTTGGGTTCCTAAGCGAAATCGGTACCGCCAATCGCAAAGTGGCGGTGGAGTATGTGAACCCGAGCATAACCCAGGCTTTGCTGCAGCGCGGTCTAGAGGTAATTGATGCGGTGGACATCGTGGAAGGGGCGCGGGTCATTAAATCGGATGACGAGATAGCGTGTATTCGCTGGGCCTGCGCCGTCGCCGAGCACGGCATTGCGCGCATGCAGGAGAGCATGGGGCCAGGCGTAACGGAAGTGCAGCTTTGGGGACTTCTCAACTACACCAACCTCGCCAACCAGGGCGGCTGGCATGAGGGACGAATGTTAGCTTCCGGGCCGCGAATTAATCCGTGGCTCCAGGAAGCCACCCAACGAGTCATCGAGGAGGGAGACCTGGTGGGATTTGACACCGATATGGTCGGGCCATTTGGGTATTTCTGTGATGTTTCACGGACATTCTACTACGGAAAGAACCCGCCTAGTGCGCGCCAGCGCCAACTGTACCAACTGGCGTATGACGAATTGCAGACCAACATGAAGCTTATCCGACCAGGCGTCAGCATGAAGGATCTGCAAGCTTCAGCTTGGCCGGTGCCCGACGAATTTCGGGAGCAGGCTTACCCCTGCGTTATCCACGGAGTTGGGATGTGCGATGAATATCCGCAAGTCAAACCATCATTCCGTGGTCCGGTAGCGTACGACGCGACACTCGAAGCAGGCATGGTAATATGTGTTGAAAGCTATATTGGCGCCGTCGGCGAACGAGACGGAGTGAAGCTTGAGGAGCAATTGCTCCTTACGTCCGACGGCTACGAGTTGCTTTCAAACTATCCTTTTGACGAACGTCTCCTGAGTTAGAACCTGGTTCGACTCCCAATCGCGTGAATCAACGGCCATGCGGCAAAACTCACGAAGGCAAGGCTACGCCAATGATCTACGACTGCGGCACCACGGACCGACCGAGGAAATGAAGGACAGGATGCGAGCGGTTGCTCGGGATAGCGTGCCGCTTTTCGAAAATACGGAGATTAAACTAATCGGCTTCTGGACCTCGGAGGAACGAGTGGGGGACAAGAGCTCATGTATCGCAAAATCTTGATCGCGGGGGATAACGGCACCGTTGCGTTCCAACTGAGCGACGCTTTTGTCAATGAAGGCGCGAACGTCATGTCCGATGGACACGATCGAGGACGCTCTCGACGTGATCATGATAGAGCGCAATTCGCATCACAGACGGTCAAATCTCGCTTCCACCCGGCCCGGCCTTGGTTTGGAGATCGTCGAGGCAATGTTCTGTTATCAACCTGCTCGGCAGAGAGCAACGAAGGAGCAAGCCATGCCCGTAATCCATATCGAAACGTTCAAGTCTGATGACGATAAGAAGGCACAATTGGTGGCTGAGATCACAAAGCTGTTCTGTGACAAGATGAACTTAAGGCCAGAACAAATCCATGTGGTGTTCGATGAGTATGAGCCTAACAACTGGGCGACCGGCGGCAAGCTTTGGTCCAGGATGTGATGGGGCCGGCTATCTCTGCGACCTGCGGTTAATCTATTTCCGGTGAGGAGATGTTGGGGCAAAGGGCGAATTCGTCTTAAAGTGCGCCCGGGACGCGCGGTAGTGCTGGAAAGGTCGTTCTGAATGCCTCGCGCCCGCGAACGTTCTTGCGCGTGGTGGCCGTGGCTTTACTTAATGGCTGCGGATTTGCCTGAGCCGCTTCTGCCGCGACAACCGCCCGAAAGGTCAGACGGAAGACCAGCAGGCTGGCTCAGTGAAACCGACTGCGACATCGTCTGTTAGCAGAAGCTGAAGACGTCGGAGCGGGTCTCCGGCGGGCCAACGAAAAATGATCTGAGTCTTCATCGATAACCTTGGAGCGCCTTGAGCACCACACATCCATGAAAGGAAGTGCCATGATCCTCATCACCGGAGCCTCGGGCCAGTTGGCATCGCAGATCGTGGCACGGGCGCGGCAGAAGGGCATTGCGATTCTCACCGGCAGCAGAGCAGCCACTGCTGACCGGCACATAGACTTCGACAGACCTGAAGCGCTTGACTTCGCCGGGGTTGAGACCATGTTGCTGACTTCGGCCGGCTCTGCCGAAGACGATAGCGTGATGCGTCGGCATGGTGTCGTTCTGGCTGCTGCCCGCGCGCAGGGGGTGAAGCACGTCGTTTATACGAGTCTCACCTATGCTAGCGATCATCTCGGCTTTGCCCTGGCTCATCGCTGGACCGAGCGCGAGCTTCGGGCAAGCCGCATGTGCTGGACCATCCTTCGCAACGGTCTCTATGCAGAACTGATTGGCGCTCTCGCCGCGCCGCGCGGCGGGGTGATTGCCACGCCATTTGGCGAGGGTCGGATTTCCGCAGTCGCAAGAGCGGATCTGGCCGAAGCGGCGCTTGCTGTGCTGGGCGATCCGGCTAGCCATGCCGGCCGCTGCTACGAGTTGTCGGGAGCTACCGCATTTTCGATCCCGGATCTCGCGCAGAAGATAGCAGCCACTTATGAGCCGAGCAGCTTTGAGGAGGAGCGCGCGCGGCTTTCGTCCCTGCCACTGTTCGCCTTCCAGCCGCCGATGCTGATGTCCATTTCGTCCGCCGCGGCGGCCGGATTCCTGGAAACACATGCAACAGATCTGATGGAGCTGGTGCCTATGCCGCTAGACGCGCTAGAGATTGCCTGCGCCGTCGCTCGACAAGCGGCACAGTAGCTCTGGTGCACCTCGAAAAGTCCAATAAGTCGTCTTTCTTGGCTCGGCTCATAAGAAAGAGGCAGTCTTTTACTAACAGGCGAACTTTAAATGGGTCGCGTCCCGACGTTTCAAGGAGTTAATCGAGTGGGGGTGTAAGCGGGGCATTTTACCGGTAGTCAGGCTTGAGCGGTTTACCTAACGGTCCGGGAGGGGCGATATCGGATAGTTCGATCTCGTAGCCCACGCGACAATTGATTTCAACACTATATGTCCGACGGCTCGGCACTGCTTCGCTGCCCAGGCCGATAAGGAGGATCTTCATTGATTTCAGACAGCCAATTGCTTGCTCATCGCGAGTCTGCACTCGAAGAGACGAGGGTTGGCGCGCCTTCCATCCCATTGAACCCATTCTTTGGCGTGGGACCTATAACCGACGCGACGACCGACGAGGTCGACAGCCGGCTGCGCCGCTACGAGTTTGATCGCTGGATCGAGAGCACCTATCGCAAGTTCGACGACACCGGAAAAGACGTCGGAGCGTTCACCACGGCGGAACTGTCGCGGAGCATGCATCGCGGTTATCCGGCCGACAAGATCCTTCTGGACATGATGCGGGCGATCCATCGCTACTTCGAGTTCCCGAAGTCGAACCGCATCGCCGTGGGCCTTGGTGGCGGCCATAGCGGTTATACGGTCTGCGTCCAGCATCTCCTGAACGCGAATGACCCGAACCAGCGCGTTTACGTCGACACGCCGCGCCCCGAAGGCAGCGATGCGGACACCTCGGGCTTCTTCCGCCAGTCGTGGGCGACCCAGCTCATCGAAATGCACCGCTTTGCCGAGAAGGGCGACGAGAGCCGCATCCATTTCGCTCGGAAGGAAGGCGCGATCCCATCTGCCAAGACTCTTGCCGACCTCGGCATTTCTGTCTTCGTCGGCGTCGGTCACGAGACGACGGGCGCGAACTCCTACACCAACGAGGAAATCCACGAACTCTTGACCTGGCTGGACGGTGATCCGGAAAACCGGCACGCCGTCTTTGACGCCACCTCCATGCTCGGTGCGATGCCATGGTCGCCCGAGACTGTACGGGCAGTCATGGCCAAGTGCTGCCTCTTCATGCCGTTCCAGAAGGCGATCGGCGGCGTCTCCGGCTATTTCGTCGCTGCCTTCACGCCGGCGGCCCTCGCCCTCATCGAGCGCAACCAGAGCAATCCATGCTGGGCCATTCCGCGCCAGCTGAAAATCGCGCCGCCGCTCGATCCCAAACAGCCGCTCAGCAGCAAGCGGTCCGTCGATGCCGGCCCGTTCTACGACGCGCAGGAAGATCGGATGCTCGGCGGCGTCATCAACACCTACAGCGCACTCGCCTTTGCCGAAACGACGTTCGGCCTCTTGCAGACCGAGCGGCGTATCGGTTCCGTTATCGAGCTCAACAAGCGCTCGGCCGCCAATCGCGAGGTCGTCAACGAATGGGTCGACCGCAACCCATTGTTCAGCCTCGTCGTCAGCGAGGAAGAGCGACGCGGCGCCGCCGTCACGCTCCTGAAGGTCAATGACGGTGCCATCTCATCGTCGGACCTGCACGCCCGCATTGTCGCGCGCTCGAAGCAGTTGCTCGGCTACGAGGGCATCACCCATCCGAACGGCGAGCACGAGAGGGGTCTCGATGCCGCCCGCTATGTCAACGCCTTCCCCGGGATGCCCGGCGATTATCGCGCCTGGGTCGGCGGCATTCGTGAGCCGTCCGACATCACGGCGCTGCTCGAAAACCTGAAATACGCCTATCTCCGCGCCAAGATCGTAGTGCTGGAGGAAGAGCTGGAACGGCACGGGAGCAAGGTCGACTATGCCCTGTCCAGCGCCGATGCCGGCGAAGGCGTGCGTGAAGGGACTGTCAAGGTGCTGATTGCCGACGCCATCGGCCTGCGCTTCGGTGCTGATGGGCGCCTCGATCATAGCGAGCTTGCCGCCTATATCGGCGAGAAGGGCGGGGTTTTCCACGAGACCTCGATCAAGGCGGCGAATACGGCCGACGACGGCCGGATTCATTTCTTCTACCAGCCGCACCTCATTACCGCCGATGAAATTCTCGCCGAAGCCGGCGACGGCCGATACGATGCGGTCATCGCCGCCGCCACCTTCATTCCCGCCGGCGCAAAGTTCCGTCTCGGCGGCGTGCGCATCGGCACTGGAACCGGCAACATGGGGTCCACCTCATGGGGCGGGACAAACGGGGAGCACGGAGAAGCACCACTCATGAACACCCCCGGCATCAACAGCCGCGCGACGGCGCAGATGGCTATCAAAGCTCTGCTCAAGGTCATGCCCGACCTTCCGGTCGACGCGCTGCACGACAGGGTCGTGAAAGGCGACTTCGACACCGGCAAGAACCTTGCAGAATATCCGACCGAAAAGCTCGAAGGCAAACGGATAGCGATCCTCGGCTATGGCAATATCGGCCGGGAACTAGGCCGGATCGCCAAAGCCTTCCATATGAATGTTGTGATTTATGCCCGTCCGGCGCATCGCGACAATATCCTTGCCGAAGGTTACGACTATGCGGAAACGCCTGTCGCCGCCGCCAGCGGCGCGGATGTACTCTCCGTGCATCTCGGCCTCGGCCGGCAGGATCTGGCCACGGGCGCCTTCTCAAATGCCGGGCTGATCGATCGCAGCGTCCTCACCGCGCTCAACGATCGAGCCGTGCTTCTCAACTACGATCGCGGCGAACTCGTTGACGTTGCCGCGCTCGACCAAGTGCTCTCGTCCGGCAAGGTCCGGCATGCCGCCATCGATGCGGATATCTTCAAGGGTGCCGAAGGCGTGACCGGCCCGATGAAGCCCTATCTTTCGCTGCTGCCGAAGCATGCCGACAAGCTGGAGCTTCTCCCGCATGCGGCCGCCGATACCGACCATCCGACCCGGGTCGCCGGCACCAAGCAGGCTGTCGACCAGCTGGTCGATGCGATACGCTATCGTTTGGTCACCAACCTCAAGGGTGATCTTCCGGGCGGGTACATCTCCAATGGATCTAAATCGCCGGTCGGAATCGCCCAGGTTACACGTAGCGACGTCGCTCGACTGGCCGAAAATACCGAATTGCTTGCGGAACTTCGGACCGCGAGCGAAGCGATTACCTCTGTGATCGGCGCGCTCAGTGCGATCAATGATGCCGCTCATCGCGAACGCGTTGTCGATCGTTACCGCGCTTTACTGGCCACGAGCATCTTGAAGCAAAAGCTGCTGTTGGATGGTGCCGGGCTCATCGCCCCGCCGGCAAAGCTTTAATCAGCCTACGCAACGTCTGGCTTGATTTATACCAAGCCAGATTTTTCAACATTGGAGGGAATGCTTTCGGAAAGGCGATGGGTTGAAAGGCTGACCTCCTGAGCACCGGCGGCCCCAAGGCGGGAGTCAAGGTGAAGAGCGTCGCCAAACTGGTCGACAAGCTCAAGAACGAGGCCGGAGTATTGTAAGCCCGTGCCCCCGAAAGGTGCAGACTTTCGGGACAGGATCACGGGCACAAGGAATTTGAAGGAAGCGAAGAATGGCAATTCTCCTCATCGCCGAATACGATACCCAGACTCTGTCGGATCAGGCCGCCAAGGCGCTGTCGGCGGCATCGAAGATCGGCGCGGACGTGGACGTGCTGGTCGCCGGTAACGGCGCCAGGGCTGCCGCGGACGCCGCCGCGAAACTCGCGGGCGTGCGCAAGGTGTTGCTCGCGGAAGCCGCCGAGCTGGAATACCGGCTGGCCGAACCGCTGGCGGCAACCATCGTTTCGCTCGCCGGCGGCTACGACACGGCCATCGCGCCGGCGACGACCTTCGGCAAGACGTGATGCCGCGACTCGCGGCCCTGCTCGACGTGATGCAGCTGTCGGCGATCATCGAGGTGGTCACGCCCGACACGTTCAAGCGTCCGATCTATCCCGGCAACGCAATACAGACGGTGCAGTCGACCGACGCCAAGAGGGTGATTACAGGGCACGGACCGCAAGGTGGCGCCCTCTACATCGCCTGCGGCGTATCCGGCGCCATCCAGCATCCTGCCGGCAAGAAGGATCCGAAGGTCATTGTCGCCTTCAACAGGGACGGGAGGCGCCGATCTTCGAGGTCGCCGACTACGTCCTCATCGGCGACTTCTTCCTCATACTCCCAGAACTCGAAAAGGCAATATGATCAGTGACATCAGGCAACAAAAGAGCAAACGATTTGAAGAACGGCATTCGCGGAATCGTATTTTCTTTGGCAATTTGCACAGCTCTATTAGGGATAATTATGGCTATATTATATTAGGTAATTCTACACGGGCAATTCTTATTCGAAGTATACTTATTTAGATCGAGGGCATCCTAAATAAAACAAAGGGAGAAAAAGTGAGATTTGGCTCAAGCGGTGCGACTGATGCCCTCAGATAAACGGTGTCTGCGGCCTCGGCGTCGAGATGCAGATCGCCGATTTCACCGCGCGCTCTATAGACGTTGCCGTGCCAGCGGTACAATTTGATGCGGTCGAACGTGCCGGCCATTCCGATACCGGCCTTGCGGTCATGGTGCTGGAGTGCTCGCTGCCGGGTCCGATCATTTCGGCAAGGCAGTCCACAAAAGCGGCCTGCCTAATGGCGTCAGCGCATGGCTGGTTCTTTGGGGCTCTGAAGCGATCATTGCCGTATCGACCAAACGGCAACTTAATCCGTGCTCGCCGATGCCGGGCGTCGTCTCGGCGCTTTCGGTTGCCGCCGGTCAGGCTGTGAAGGCCGGTGATGTGCTGCTTTCCATCGAAGCGATGAAGATGGAGACGGCGCGCATGCCGAGCGCGACGGGACGGTCGCCGAGGTGCTGGTCAAGGCCGGCGATCATATCGTGCCAAGGATCTGCTCGTTGTTGTTGAGGCTGCACGCCCATTACTTTGGAAGCTCTCGGACTCCCACATAACCTGTCCCAATCTCCGTCCAATCGCTAAGAACCTTACGGCTCCATCCACCGGAAGCAGGGTCCAGCGTTCGAAATAGCTTGGCCAAGGCCAAGTGTCCCTCGGCTATTGTTCGCCATGGGCAGCGCCTGGCATTCCGACGTCACGCAGGCACATCTGTTGGGGCATCGTCCTTTCTCCTGTTCCGCTCAGTATCAGGTGGGCACGACTTGCCCCATAGTTTTTTCTCTCTTAGGGCGACGCCGCGGAACGACGACTGAAATGAGGAGAGCCCGAGGCCAGAACGGCAAGAAGGCTGGCTAGGAAGACACCGAACGCAGGGTCAGGTTTTACAAATGCTTCGGTTAGTCGTGGCACATCTCTCATCAGTACAACCCTACCGCCGAAATAAATAGTCGAAACGATTATCGCCATTTCCCTCGTGCTGCCGCGTTCAACCGCTGCCGCCAAGACCTGCCTTGTCCGCTCCGCGATTCTCGCTCCGAGCTGCCCAAACCTGATCTGTTGTACTGGAATGCTTCGCCGATTAAAGGTGTGGAAACAAACTGCCGTCGAAGATCTGATCGAGGTTCTTTGCGACATAATCGGGAGCGCCGTTCTCGTCTTGACGCAACTCGCCGCGGTTGTTGAGGCCAGTGGTTACCAGAAGTGCATCGAGCCCGGCCGCCTTTGCGCCCTTGATATCAGTATCAACCTGATCGCCGATCATCAAAAGACGGTCGGTACCGGCCCGGGCGACGCACTCTTCGAAAATCGCTCTTCCTGGCTTGCCCATAAACTCTACTGAGATTGGAGGGGCTCCGAATGGCGCTAGTCCTGCCTGAAGCATTGGCCCTATTATGCTTGGTCCAAAGACGAGTGAGCCGTTCTTGCTAGGATAAATGATGTCCGCGTTCACCGCTATGATATCGGGCATTTCGCCCGTCTCGACCAGTTTGCGTTGAAAGGTGGACAGGATGTGATCGGCAGCCCGTTTAAAATCGAAACCTTCGTCATCGAGCACTACGAGTGTGTCGAATGTCTCGGCCGTGTCAGCGCAATGAAGATTTGGATGCTTGCCGAAGATCTCGTGCGCAGCGTGTGCACTGCCCACATACGAAACTAGCCGCCCGGCCGCCAGCTCTTCGAGCACGCGATGTCGCGCAACACCTCCCGCGGACACGATACGGTCGACCGCCGGAATCGGAAGTCCCGCGCAGCGGAGACGTGCGAATATCGTTTCATCCGATCCACTGCTGATATTCGTCACGATGTAGTATGGCTGACCGGACATATTAAGCCGGGCCAAGATATCAGCAGCACCGGGGAGCGCTTCATTTTCGCTGATCAGGACCCCCATCGCGTCGAAAAGTATCGCGTCATAGCACTCTGCCAGTGTCTGAGGAGGACGCTCGAGCGTTGGTGGGCTGTCGAGGGCCGTGGTCAGAGCACAGGCCGACTCCGTCCCTGGCTGAACCGCACGCGTCTTGAACGGCGCAAAGTAGCCTTGATAAGCCTCTTGCAACGGTCTGATGCGCCAGTCGTCGCGTGTGATCTTGCCGCGGCAGTGTCGGGCGCCACACTTACAGCCGGAAAAGCCGCCTGCCGGAGATCCGGTCATTGCGTAATCAGGAGCTCGACGGGCCCCTCCTTGCTCGCAACATTATGTTGCATCGCCACAAGCGTGAGTGCATCAGATAGGCCGACAGTCGGTTCACAGCTATGATTGATTGCTCCGATCCGTGAGATCTCATCAGCGTTTTCGGGGCAAACGTACAAGCGCGGGTGAGCCTGATGGCCGAACCTGCCCACCTTCGCCACATAGGCATCGATAGAATCGGCTGGAACAAGGCGGCCACCGAACCGTCCAATGATTTCGCCCTTGCGGACGGACCTTATCGCGAAAAGGCTATGTCCTGTGGGGTCAACGCTGCGTTGCATCCTGACAACTCCTGGCCCATTTGCGCGCTGGGGCAGAATCTCCTGCCGGCAGTTGGACACGAAAGGACACACTTGCAGTATGTTCTGAGTAGATCAACCGCCTTTGTTGAGTATCATTGCTCATGATATCATCCCTGAACAAGCTCTCTGTCACGCACGACTTATTGCGTCGGGGGTATGCTGGCCTCGCACGTCTCGCTGTAAGCCCAGGCCAGCCACTCGCATAAAATCGACAAGTCATCTGCCTCAACCGTAGGCCCCGCCCATATCCGGAATCCCGGTGGCGCGTCACCGTAGCTCCAGATGTCAAAAGCCGCGTCTTCGGCTTCTAGCAGACGGATCATCCCCGCAACGATTTTACCGTCATCCTCTTTCGCGCCGGCAGCGAGCTGCTCTCGTACAAGCCGAAGAGTAATTGAACAGGTGGAGCGTGCTGCCGGATTGGTGCAAGTCCAATCAATCCAAGGAGTAGAGTTTACCCAGTCGGCCATCACAGCATAGTTATTGGCAACCCTGTTCAGAAGCGCGGGTAGTCCGCCGCACGCTTCGGCCCAGTCGAGCGCAGAGTGGATATCCTCGACGGCGAACATGCTGGGGGTCGAGATCGTCCGGCCGACAAAGAACGCTTTGTTCACAGATCCGTCGGGGTTGTGCAGTCTCATGAGCCTGGCTACAGGCTTACGTCCGCTGGCTTTCAGCCGTGCCTGGGCTCGAGGCGAGAGCGCGATCATGCCGTGGCCGCCTTCGCCGCCAAGCGCCTTCTGCCACGACCAGCACAGAACATCGATCCGATCGAAGTCGATGTGCCTCGTAAATGCTGCCGAGACGGCATCTGCGATCACAAGCCCGGCACGGTCAGGAAGAATCCAGTCAAGATCCGGTGGACAAACGCCGCTGCTGGTGCCGTTTAGCACTAGAACGATGTCGTGATTGGGGTCGATCCCGCTAGTGCTCGGAAAATCTCCGTAAGCACAAATGTGCCGGCTTTGGCGGGCAAGCGCCAACGTATCGATCTCATTTGCCCAATACTGCGAGAAGCTGTCTGACAAGAATGTCTCGACTGGAAAAGGGCCGAGTAGATTTTGCAAGGCCATGCTGCAGGCCCCAGTGCCCGAACCGGGCACGATTCCGCAGAGCCAGCTATCAGGCAGCTCCAGCAAAGAGGCCATGCGCCTGATTACCCCTCCTAGCCTTTCTGCTCCCTCGGAGCTCCGGTGACTTCGTCCAACATGGCGCAGCATAGTTGGGTGCACGCTCCAACCAGGATGTTTACGGCAAGGGCCTGATGCAAACCGCGGATCCGACGGGAGGACCGATGGTTTCACAACCGCATTTGGGAGAGTCATGGCTTCCTCCAAATTGGGAAAAAGGGGCACCTCAACGGAGATATCTGCGATCAGGCGATATCCTGCGCCATCAGCGCCGACAGCTTTTCATTGGCAAAACTCATCCGTTCATCGGCGCGGAGGTCCGAAAGGCGGCTGATAATCGCGGCGTCAGACAATGCCCCGCCTTCACGTAGCTTTTGAACATAGGACGGATGGATAAAGTTTGAGCCCGCGAATTGATATGCTGCGCTGCTACCCCAGCCATACCGTTTGCGAAGCGGACCGAAGTGACGCAGGACGTGCTCGAGGAGTGCCCGTTCCTTGGATGTTTCGAGGCGAGTGAGAATCGGTAGGAGCTGCTCACTAGCCGTATTTCCTGCCCCGCGGCCCATGCCGCCCATGGTGCAGTCTATCCAGGTCGCTCCCGCCATCGCGGCGGCCACTGAATTGACCAGTGCATATCCGCGGTTGTCATGGCCGTGGAATCCAATGTCAGGCTCAATTCGATCCGCAAACCGGCCGATGAATTCCTGAACGCGAGTCGGCTTCATAGAGCCAAAGGAATCGGCAATATAAAGCACGTCGATGGTGTCGATCTGCTTTACCTCCTTTAGGCACATCTCAACTTCTGCAGCATTTGCTGCATCGATCTGCATGAGATTCAAAAACACACGGAAGCCCCTGTGAGACAACTCAGCGCAAATGTTCCGGCAAGCAGCCAAGTCGCTGTAATGCGCCGCCACGCGGACGGTCGTGATATGCCCTGGCACTAGTCCTTCTATCAGGCGGATCACGGCAAGGGGTATAGGCAGTTCGCTCGCAATCACATCCTTGGCATCGATCATCACGCATGCCTTGACCAGGAGACCAGCAGCCACCTGTTCGGCCTTAGAGCTTGTCACACTGGCGAAATATCCCTGGCTCTCAGGCTTTCCGGCGAGCCCCAGTTCGACCATGCGCACTGGGAGAGTGTTGATAGTAGCGACATAGTCCGACACCAGTTCCGGCGCGAAATCCCAATTTGTGTAGTAGCCACCGTCGCGCAAGGTGCAATCTAGGAAGTTCACTTCGTCTGGCATTGTGGTTAACATTGCCTAGCCTCCTCCAAATACCGCCACAACATCGAAGCATCCTGCATCAGCTCGCGGCGTAGCCCCCATCTACATAGAGAATCTCGCCTGTTACGAACGATGCAGCTGGGCTCGCGAGGAAAATATAAGGCCCGAAATATTCGGACAAATTGCCGCGGCGTCGCATCGGAGTGAGTTCCATTGCGCGGCGCTGATAAGGGCTATCGAGATTAGGATGCACCCCATCCATGAAGTTGTTGATGAATCCAGGTGCGACTGCGTTTACACGAATGCCCTTGTTGGCCCATTCTACCGCCATGGTGCGCGTTAGTTGATTGACGCCTCCCTTACTCGCAGCATAGGCAGCTAGGCCCGGTATGCCGAGCGAACTGGCGACCGAAGAAGTCATGATGATGCTGCCGCCGCCCCGATCCAGCATTGCTTGGGCGGCAAACTTCGCACAATAATAATAGCCCCGCAGATTGGTATCGACAATTTCGTCCCATTCCGCCTCTTCGTATGAATGCGCTGGCTTAATGATGTCGATACCTGCGTTGCAGACCATCACATCGATCTGCCCAAACCGGTCGACCGTGCCACTGATCAGTGCCTTGCAATCGTCGTGCGACCGCACATCAGCGCGGATAGCCGTCACGTTGATTCCTTGGTCCACAAGTTTGGCCTCTGCTTCGGTCAACTCTTCAATATTGTACGAGGAAAGGACTATCTTCGCGCCTAATCGTCCAAAGCGGGTGGCGAGCGACTTCCCTAGACCGCGACTCGAGCCTGAAATGCAGACTACCTTGCCATCAATACCGAAGAGCTCTTGGTATCCTTCCGCACCAACTGCAGAATTGGGATTTTTATCCAACATAATATGTAACTCGCTCCAGTATTTTGATTTAGTTCAGGTCAAGGTCGTCGTTCAGCAGGCAAGATCAGCGTGAGGCAAATCGCAAGAGCGGCGATGCCCCGCGACTGGTAAGTAAATACCTTGCATAGCCACAGGCGCGTTGAAACGCAGGAAGCGCGTCGGCGCCCTAGGTGCGTCAAGTACCTCAGAATTCATTTCAAACCAGTAGTCCGACTCGCGCCGTGAAAGATCGACTCCCGTAGATTGATCGCGCACTGTGAGGCGCGGCGTCGGCCTGTTGGCGGAGGAGTTTTCAAGCATCAGAAGACTCAAGGGGAAAGTGAGCTCTTGCTTGGGACGATCGCGAATACACGCATGTGCGATTGTACGGCCGAGATCGTTGACGGTTCTGTTTGCGTTGGTTTCGTTCATGCGACGGCTCCTAGTGCTACGAATTGTTCAGACGGTTGCACTCAGCCCACCATCGATGACGATCAGGGCTCCGCTGACATAGGCCGCGCGGGCGCTGGCCAAGAATGCAGCAACTGCTGCGAATTCCGAGGGATCGCCAAGACGTCGAGCTGGGGTCCTATTCTCGAGCGCACGGATGGCTTCGGCGTGGTCGCCGAGGCGATTGGCTTCGTGAATCGCGGTGCTGTGCGCTCCAGGAGCGAGCACGTTTATCGTGATGCTCTCCCCCGACAATTCCTGGACGAGCGTGTGACAGTAAGGCACTAGCCCTGCTCGTGCGACACCCGACAGCGCGAAATGTACCGGAGTCCGTACAATAGCCTCGGAAGCGAGCATCAATATTCGCCCCGCCCGCGAGCGCAACAGATACGGCAAGGCAGCCGTAACTAGATTTATCGAAGGTAAAAGCACTCGGTCAAACGCGTCGTCGAAATCCTTAGGCCTCATGGCCGAGGGTGGCCCGGCAGCAACGCCGCCGCAATTCGTCACCAAGATGTCGATACACCGAAAATGCTCTGCTGTTTCGGCAACCCAAGCTGCTGTATCTGCGCAGTCAGTTAAATCAGTAGTGCGCGCCAACACTTCGGCGCCTGCGTCGCGCAACCGATCCACTGCTCTTTCTAGCCGCCCCGGATCCCGCCCACAGATGGACAAGCGGCAGCCTTCGTTGGCTAACTCCTCAGCTGTGGCCAAACCTAAGCCGCTTGAGGCCGCCGCGACCATTGCCACCTTACCGTCGAGCCCTAAATCCATCTTTCACCCCCAATTGACATCGCCACGCTTCTTGGCACCGTTGCAGGCAGCCACGCATGTACCGTGCCAACCGAAAAAAACCGCTCAAAATAGTAGGATAGCCCAGCTGACAAAACTTCGGTTTCCTATGGCCGTGCATGATGATGACACAAATGTTCGGAATCCCACGTAACTCCGCCGTGCTTCTGACACGTGACGGGTCGCCTGCCGGTTCTGAAAACAGCGCGCGTACGCACGAGGCGTAGTTGTGAGCCATTTCGAATGGGTGAACAATCTGACCCACAACTCTTCCGACTTGATGGAAAGGCGGCGAAGGGAACGACGAAATCAGACAGTCGGCACTGCGGTCGAGCGGATGATAAGGCCGTCTCCAGCCGACATGCGCGACGAATTTCTTGAAGGGGCGCCGAGAGCGGACTCGTGCGGTTATGAGGACGTCATGCGTAGCGCTTGTCGAGCGACGACGCAGGCAATCTCTAACGCGTCTAACGGCAAAGGCACCGACTCCGTCAGATCTGTTGTATGCGTTTCCAGGAATCCGGCCGCGGCCGCAGACGAAATGGACATCAGCATCGGTGGCTGGAAGGCGAACAGCGGCAGGGCAGAGAGCCGCGCTCGCTCCGCCTCAAAGCTGCTAGGCTCATAGGGGGCAGCCACCCTGTCGACGAGCTTAATTCCCATCTTCATGAAAAGCGGCAAGCTGTTTCATGAAAAGCGGCAAGCTGTCGTGAGCAAACCGCTCTCGCATCTTGTCGTTCATTCCCTCAATCGGTACGTAATGCTTGAGTTCATAAATAATAGGTAAGCCTGTTGGTTTGCTGAGTTATCTTATTGGTCGAATATTAGTGTTGGGACTAGATCAGGACACGTTCGCTAATGGATAGGTTGGTAGAAATTCATACCAGTCGAATGTTACGTGGTAGTGTTCTTCCAATTTTACACGACCTCGTTCACCGACGGCGCCGACGTTTTTCCGTATCCTGCCTAGTCAGGCAAAGGCGGGCAACGGGCGTCTGAGCCATGATTATATTATCCTAGTTCAATGTGTTAGTGGATTCGTGTGAATCTACATCCACACAACCATGTGCTCCAATATTGATCTCGCCGAAGGGGTCGAGCAGCTGGCGCGGTCGTGATTCCAACGGGTTGTCGAAGCCTGATTGGAGAGACCTGATGTGGACGCCAGCTACTCGCCGCCAGCATCACCGCGAAAGCCTGCGTTACGAAACAGACATGACGGACGCAGAGTGGAGTTTGATCGCGCCATACATGCCCACGGCCTGCCCGACGGGGCGACCGCGCAAATGGCCATTGCGCGAGATCGTGAACGCGATCTTCTACGTCATGCGCGGCGGGATCGGGTGGCGTCTTCTGCATCGGATTTTCCGCCGAGGAGCACGGTGTTTCGCTGGTTTTGCCTGTTCCGCGACACATGCCTGTTCGAGAAGATCAACCACAAGCTCCTGATGCTGGATCGCGAACGTTGCGGCCGAGAGGCTTCACCCACGGCCTCCATCATCGACAGCCAGACCGTGAAGACCTGCGAGAGTGGCGGGCCGCGTGGCTATGACGCCGGCAAGAAGATCAAAGGCCGCAAGCGCCATGCGCTGGTCGACACCGACGGTCGGCTCTCGTCCTATATCCGCATCCCGCTAGCATCCAGGATCGCGACGGCGCCGGCCCGGTCCTGAACGCCTCGCGACGACCATTCCCCATCATCCGAAAGGTGTTCGCCGATTCTGGATATCAGGGACCGCGTGTGGCCGAGGCCACCTCGATCGCTGTCGAGATCGTCAAAAGAAAACCTGATCAGGTCGGCTTCGCCGTGCAACCGAGACGTTGGGTCGTGGAACGCTTCTTTGCCTGGATCAGCCGCAACAGGCGGCTATGGAAGGACGCCGAGGCAACCATCGAATCCGCAACAGCTTTCCTCTACGCAGCAGCCGTCATGATCCTTGTGCGACGCATCGCGCGACATCAATGAGTTTCGGCACGGACTCTAACCCCTGGCCGAATAAGCTTCATGTTGGTCTACAATTCGTCATACGCCAGTTGTCGTAGTAAAAGGTCCGCGAAACGTCACCGAAATACCCGAATGGTTCCTCCATATCGGTTTCGAATCCAACCAGGTCCCCCGATTCGATGACCCGCTGGGTAGCTTTCGGGATGAGCTTGATGCGTTGTCTCGGCTGCCAGTTTGTCGTCAGCACGATTTGCGGTAGCGAGGTTATGGCTGCTCCTCCGTCGGTTCGCTGATCTTCTCGGGGACACGGAAGACCCAATAGTGCGCGTCTTCCTCGGCGACGTATTTGCCGTTCCTTAGACATTGTGCTTGTATAAGGACGCCCTCATCCAGCAGACGCCGCACCTGGTCTTCAAAGGATGTCGCCTCCACATAGCTTTTGCGGGTGCTTGCAATGACGAAGCCGTTTGGGCGGGTGACGCGAGCCAGCTCGCGCAAACCATCCGGTCGGACGTGTCCGAGCGTGAGGACGCCGCAGCAGACGGTCAGGTCATAACTCGCACTGGAGTAGTCAGAGAGGTGCCCGTTAAGGTCGACGTCGCCTCGGGCATGGCGGTAGACACCGGTTTGCCGGGCCTTTTCGGCCATCTCTTCGGAGAGATCGAACCCATCAATCAACCGGAAGCCGAGGCGTTCCAGTTCCACGCCGACGAGCCCTGTTCCGCAGCCAGCGTCCAGAATTGCGATGTCATTTCGCTCTCCGGCCAAGTAGGCCGTCTGCATGGCGCCCGCCATTTCAGCCACGATCGTCGGCCCGCAGTACCCGACGCGGCCCTGATCCAGATCGAAAGCACTCGCCCATCCGCGATATAAGTCGGCCAAGCGACCGGCGTCGCCATCGAGGGCATGGGACGCCTTCATTCGCTCCCGTGCGGATTGCTCCAGTGGTGTCGGCTGATCCGGGGTCTTCATTGACAGTTCCTCCGTGTAAGGGCAGATGGGTGCGGGATTGCATTCATGGGCGCGCAAAGAGCCACTACATGCGGAGAATGTCGGCCCTGCGTCGATGCTCTCCGCGCAAAGCCATCGACACTTCCAATGGGCAGCAAAAATAGACGATTTGGCATTCTCAAGCGACTGTACCATCGGCATGCAGGATCAAAAACGCAATTTTTGAGAATTTTATATGACAATCATTTAAACTTCGAGATATACGCTATATTATAATTTGTATTTTCGAGATAGATTGACGTGCGACGGCAACAAAAATACGCGCGCATCCGCGTGATGATATTGTATTTGGAAGGCAGCCCGCAGTGGAGCCTCACCTGGAGACTAGATTTAACCTCGGTGCCGGGCCGGTACGCGTTGGTGGGCGCAAGTTAGTATCCTTGCGCGTCAATCTCAGAGGCTCCTTTTCGAGCTCTGCGCGAACTGGAAGAGATGTCCAATGCCATTACGGCGACGTAGAACCTGCATTGTCACATCACGACGCTGTCAGGGGGCATCCTAATAAATTGTTGCCGCAGATCAGGGTTCCAACAGCGAGTTCTGTCTTGACCATCCTTTACGCAGAACCCGCCAGCCGCTTGCCCACAGCGAGATTTGCGGCCGCGCATACCGCCCGAAATCTTTCGCGTTACGATGGGCAGCAGCGTTGCTTGCGAATGCCGACAATACGGGCAGCATCGTCGCCCGAAGGTTCCTGGGCCATCATCAATCTGAACTCACGGCGAATCCCTAACCCCGGTGCGGCGATAGTCGCGCGAACTTCGGAAATCATGTGGTCGACTTTAATATTATCGTGCTGGACCCCAAAGCGCGACATGCGCGGGATCAGCCAGATCGACGAGAACGCTTCGGTGGAGTCAATCGCGACATACGGGAATGACCGCCGCGTTTAATAGTCGTGACGACATCGGAGGCTTTCAAAATGCTTACCAACTCGGTGTAGAGATCCTTGCCAGCGCTGGTAAGCACCACGTCGGTTCCTGACCTCACAAACAGCGGAACACCAAGCTCGTCCTCAATGACTTTGATCTGTCGAGTGATCTCTCTCGATGTCACGTTCAGCTCGGAAGCTGCAAGCTCGAGCGAAAGATGGCGTGCCGATGCCTCGAATACCTCGAGGGAAGTAAGGACAGCGAGGGACGGAAGATCACCATAAGGATGGGCCATAGAACACTCCAATCAGATCGACAGTCGCGAACCGAACGACCGGGTATCCACGTTGTCCTCCGCCCCATAAAGGACTGCCGCCAATCTACACATGCGTTAAGTTGAGAGACCGAATAGTCGTCACCGGGCGGCGTGACATACCTGCGACTGTCTTGCCGTGCTCACGCAAGTTGCGTGCCGGTTGGCGCACTGCTGTGAGTTAGACTATTCGGTCATACGGACAGGCCCGACTGACCGACCGTTTCGTCGGTTTTCCGACACTCGGGCCACCTCGTCCCCTGACATTGATCCGGATGGCATCGAAGAAGACGAGTGGATAGACCGCATCGAGCGGTCGGTTCCGCCATTCGGCCATGACGGCCGAGATCAACTCTGGCGACACCTCGATTGCTCCTCCAGATGGCCGCGGACCTCGCGCATGCTCGTGCGTGCGCAAACATCGATGCGATTTGGCCTCAAGTCAGGAAAGCGGCGCAGATCTCAGGCGACAACCTGCTGCGCGACCACCCTGTCTGGAGCGCGGCTAGAGCACGTCCTGTTTAATCCGGTTCATATCCTGCGGCTTTGAAGTAGTTGGCACATTCGGCTGGGGTGAAGAGGTCGACGACCGCGCCGACCGCGTCCCATAGAGCCTTGATGGTTCTTTCGGCCTTTGCTCGCAGCGGCGCCTTGAGTTTGGCGAGGGCGTTCTCAATCGGACTAAAGTCGGGACTGTAGGGCGGCAGGTAGAGCAGGCTCGCGCCTGCGGCCTCAATCCCGTCGCGCACGCCGGCGGCCTTGTGGGCGGGCAGGTTGTCCATGACGACTACGTCGCCCTCCGACAATGTAGGGACCAGCACCTGCTCGACATAGGCCAGGAACACGTTGCCGTTTATGGCGCCGTCGTAGACGAAGGGCGCAGTCATGCCCGTCAGCCGCAGCGCTCCGGTGAAGGTCGTGATCTTCCAGTGGCCATGCGGCACGCCGGCCCGGCAGCGCTCGCCGCGCTGACCTGCCGGCCTCTCGCAGAAGGGTGCGTGAACCTCTCGATTCACACCGCTCCCATCAGGCAAACGTATTCGTTCCGAACGCCTTCCAGTACACAAACAGTCCTGGATGTTCCCGCGCCAGCTTTCTCACGAAGAGGCTGGCACGCGTCTTATGGGACTGAAAGCGCTTGAACTTACGCATGATCCACGCCCTGAGCTTCCGGTTGACGTAATCAGCCAGAGTGGACAGGGCCGAACGGCTGTAGCGGCCATAATAGGCTATCCATCCGCGAAGGAGTGGATTGAGCTGTTGGGCGATTTCAGCCAGCGTCGTCTGCCGCGGGATGTTCAAGCTTTTGATCGTGGCCCGCATCGACTTCATTGCCGTTGGGCTGGCCGCAGGCGTGTAACCACAG